>JAYURK010000192.1:0-28757 GCA_043756235.1 Ferruginibacter sp.
ATATCGATTACACGCAAGTGTACACTTAAATTCAATGCTATACAAAAGATGGAGGCAGGTCCTTCGCATACGCTTCTCCGCCGTGGGTATCATCGCTTCGTTCTCCGCTTCGATGACTCGCCGCCGTCGGGTTTTTAACCCACGGTGTATGGTACGCAAAATAATAGAGTAGCAAAATAAGAAGTAGTAATGCCATCTCATTTCAAAAGCTTAATTACTTTTTTCTTCACCGCCGTGGGTATCATCGCTTCGTTCTCCGCTTCGATGACTCGCCACCGTCGGGTTTTTAACCCACGGTGTTTGATACGCAAAATAATAGAGTAGCAAAATAAGAAGTAGTAATGCCATCTCATTTAAAAAGCTTAATTACTTTTTTCTATATTTGAGTAATAGCATTCATTGTTGCGATGGGCTTCGAGGTATCAGCACGGGGTACCGATGGCGGCGAAGATAGAACGTCATTGTACATTAAAATAGTAATTGTGGATGGATGAAATATTAAAATATGAAAATAGGCAAAACTTATATAAATTTTTGCTTGAAAATTATCAAATTAAAGTGAGAGAAGAGGAATATTATCCTGACATGTTTGGGAATTTTGAAGTGTATTTAGAGGGAGATTTTTTTTCATTACTTTATTACAACGATAGAGATGTTCTTTCAATAAAAATAGATAGAAAAAATGGTTTAGGAGATTGGTATGCATTATCATTTATAAAGGATTTGATTTATACCCCTGATGCAATAAATGCGAATAAAGCCGTTAAAGATAATGCCTCACGCATTAATGAATTGAATGATTTTTTGCGAAAAGACTTTGATAAAATTTGTGAATTATTTACAGAAGCAAATTATCCAAGCACAAAAAAAAGGTTAGATGAAGGATTACGAAAACAATTTTTGTTAAGGCATCCATCCAGTAATGTGTAAGTAAAAAAAAGCCATCGTTTAAAAAATGATATAACAAGGCTGCCACAACACTTCTTGTTATAGTATAAACAGCAATTATTAGTACCCTAAAATACAACAGTAAAAATACGGTGTATAACGCCGGGGCATAAATATTTTTATTAATAATCAAAATAAATCTTGTTTATTAAAAAACTTTTTTACATTCACAGTACAGTACAAAACTCTTATAAAAAAGAATTCACCACAAACCGTTTCCAAGATTCTATCCTCAAGAACCGTTCTTTTGTTCAAGCTAAAAATTAAGGCTGCGTAAAATTTATTGTCTGCATAATTATATGCTTTGCTACAGCATATTTGGTATACAGCGCAATAAAAATTTTAAAAAAATAATGCTGCAATGCAGGTGGCACTGTATTGCCTGCAAAAAAAAGTATTAAAATAAAGCAGATACAAAAAATGCAATTTTTAATTACACACTTATCCGCAATTATTACACAGTTATGGTACAAAACAGCACAGTTATGAATTTATGCTTTTAATAAATTTATTTATTGTGTACGTTTATAAAAAAAAGCATAACGGGGAAAAATACCAGAAAAAGCTGAGGTTTTTCCCCGGGAATTATGAAAAATGTTTTAGAATATTTGTAAATACTTAAAACAACTAAGCTTATGAGTCTTCTCCGGCTCGTTATATTAACACTGATTATTTGCACGGCACACTTCTGCAATGCACAAGCAGATTCCGCTGTGCAATCCCTTACCCAAATACCTTTACAATACATTAACCAAACCAACAGTAAGATAGATAAGTTCACCAGCCGTATAACTAATAAAACAGAAAAGACACTCACTAAACTCAGCAGGTGGGAAAATAAAATAAAAGCACTTTTGCAAAAAATAAATCCGGAAGCCGCACAAAAACTATTCGGTAATAACCAACTCACTTTTACCACCGCGTTAGAAAAATATAAAAAAGGCGAAGCCATCTTTAACAAACAACGGGCTAAGTATAATGAGTACTGTGATAAGCTAACCACCAGTATAAATTATTTGGAAACACAAAAAGAACAACTTGATAAAAAACTCATTAAACCTTTACAAACTGCCAAAGAAAAAGTGCAACACCTGGAAACAGAGCAGGATAACGTAGATGAAATGGAGCAGTTTATAAAAGAACGAAAAAAACAACTTATAGATCAAAGTATACAGTACCTGGGCAAAAGCAAATACCTGCAAAAAATATCTAAGGAAAGTTATTATTATGTTGAAACCATAAAAAACTATAGAGAAATATTTAGCGATAAGCATAAAGCAGAGCAAACCGCACTCACGGTTTTAAACAAAATACCTGCCTTTAAAAAATTCATGCAGGAAAATTCGATGTTAGCCAGGCTCTTCGGTTCGCCAACTGCCAGCTCCCCTTTAGGGGCGGGGGGGCTTGCAGGTTTGCAAACCCGGGCTAGTGTAAATGCTTTAATACAAAACCAGATTGCAGCAGGTGGCCCCAATGCACAACAGCAAATACAACAGAATATACAGCAGGCACAAAGTGAATTAAGTAAATTAAAAGACAAAGTATTACAAGCAGGTGGCAGCAGCAGTAATATGGAGATACCTGATTTTAAGCCACGGGAAACCAAAACAAAAACTTTTAAACAACGGTTAGAGTTTGGCAGCAACTTTCAGTATGCAAAAAATAACAGTCTTCTCCCCTCCACGGCGGATATAGGGCTAAGCCTTGGGTACAAAATTAACGACAAATCTGTAGCAGGTATTGGTGCCAGTTACAAAATGGGAACGAGTAGTATTGATCGCCTCAGTATTTCCCACCAGGGCATTGGACTAAGAAGTTTTATTGACTGGAAACTAAAAAAGCAATTTTTTGTAACAGGTGGGTATGAAATGAATTATAACGCCGCATTTAAAAATATACAGCAGTTGCAAAACTACAACCAATGGCAAAATGCAGGGTTAGTGGGGTTGAGCAAAAAAATAAATATAAAAACCAAATGGGTTAAAGGAACCAAGTTGCAGTTGCTGTACGATATGCTAGCAAGGCAACATGTGCCGGTGAGTCAACCGGTCGTTTTTAGGGTAGGGTATAATTTGTAAAAAATATTGAAAATGAATACTATTAAGCAAAAAATTCTTGTTATTGTATTGATTATTATTGTTGTCAAAAGCTTTGGGCAAGGATCAAGTAATCAGGATAAAATTGAGGCTTTAAGAACGGTAATACCACCCTCACCCAATGCTTCGGCTATTGCTAAATATATTGAGTGGCCTGTGAGTTTATATACAGGCTTACCAAATATTGACATACCCATTTATGAAATAAAAGGAAAAAAAGTTTCCGTTCCCATTTCGTTAAGTTATCATTCGGGAGGTAATAAAGTTAGCGAAATTTCATCTTGGGTTGGTCTTGGCTGGAGTTTGAATGCAGGCGGAATTATTTCACGTAGTATCAGGGGGCTGCCTGATGAGGCGCCAAATGTGGGTTCTTTTGCTCAAAGAACATTATATACCAACCCCAATGATTTATGTTCTAACCCAAATGATATTCTTTTAAGCAGAAGGCATAAGGTTCAAGCTGCGAAAGGAATTGCAGATTCTGAACAGGATGTGTATAATTTTAGCGGACTAGGCCAATCATTTTCATTCTATATTAAACATGATGGCACAGTTGTACCGACAAAGTTCAGTAAGGTTAAAATAACTTCCAATATAAATACACCGAACGTAGCAAGTACACATATTTATTGGAATGCAATTTTTGAAGATGGAACAAAACTTGAATTTGGAGGCGCTAATAATTTTGAGGAAAAAACTGATTATACTAAATTTGATATAGGCTATTACTCAATACCCACAGCTTGGTTGCTTAAGACTGTTACATCTACATCCGGGGAGGTCATAAATTTCAGCTATACAGGGGTCTTTATAAATCAGGACAATGGCATTACTGAAAGTGATTATCTGAAATACAATATCGGTACACTTCACATAGGCCCAGGTGGGACATCATGTTTATTATTTGACGGCACTGAGAATAATCATAAAATAAAGGCAGCAAGGCAGCAGGTGTCAATGCTACAGCTATCGACAATTGAATCTGATTTCACAAAAGTAGAATTTGAATTGAGTCCGCTCGAGAGGCTTGATTTACTTGGTGCCAAAGCGTTAGCAAAAATTAAAATTTACTCTAAGTTTGATGCAAAATATATTGAGGTTTACAAATTGAATCAGACATACTCAAATGCTGCAAATTCAGTCGAATACTTGGGGCAGGCACTTGCCGGTGAATTAGATTCTTATAAAAAACGGCTTAAACTTATAAGCATAGAAAAACAAAATATAGCACAACAAACTGAAAATAAATGGCTATTCGAATACAATCCTCTTGCTTTACCGTCCCGTCGTTCATTTGCAACAGATAATTGGGGTTTTTATAATGGAAAAGTTAGCAGTAACACTCTGTTGCCAAAATTTTGGTATTCTTTACCATCAATTCTGACAAATGTGTATCCCATTGCCGGCTTTAATCAACCGGTTTTTAATAAAGGCGTAAGCAGGGCCGGAGATGGTTTTTTTACAGAGGCAGAAATTTTAAAAAATATCACTTATCCCACAGGCGGAAAAACAGATTTATATTATGAGCCTAATACTATGCTGGGAAACGAAGAAATCTTTACCGAAACAATTTCCAATACAGCACAGCTAAATCTGAATGCAGCAAGTAACCCATACACCACAACTAATGAAAAAACCTTTGTCATTACAGTTCCGCAAACAGTAAAACTTACTTTGAACTCTTATATTTCCAGCGATATTTTTAACAGCCAACCCAATTCACGTGTAATAGTAAACGTTATTAAACAGGGGGGTAATTCCAGTGGAGGACTGGCCAGTACGACAGGAATTTCCGAATACAATGATATTGCATATGTGAATTTATATGAAGCTGGAACTTACATTATATTAATAAGTACAAATATCTCCCAACAAACTCTTGGAGTAAATGACGCTGTTATTGCAAGTGCCAACATTACATATGACCAATCAATGGGATTTCAGTTGATTAATAAAAGTACGGGAGGTATGCGATTAAAGAGAATGCTTATATCAGACCCAACAGCACCATTAAAAAATATAGAGAAAAATTACACCTATGAACAGCCTTTAATTATCAGCCCTATTGATATTAAAAAGATGTATTTCACGGAGAATGAAGAATATACATGCGAATCAATAACCCCTCCGGGAGGAGGTGGTGAGGGAGGAGGTTATCTTTCTTGCTATAATAAAATAATTACCAGAAATTCTTCCACTCAATATAATTTGGGCAGTGTGCAAGGAGGTACAGTCGGGTATGGCAAAGTGAATGTTCTTTACGGAAACAATGGGATAAATGGCAAAACAGTTACGGAATTTAGTAACGAACAGGATTTGGGTTTGGATGGAACTGTTATATTTCCTTACCCTCCTTCAGACTCAAGGGAATGGCGTAGGGGTTTGATGCTCAAACAGACTGATTATAACAATACAAATACTGCTTTAAAAGAAATTACCAATGCTTATCAATTTATCAATAAAGGCTCGGTTTCATCTTTCAAGGCAGGTTACATACTAAACTATTCAGCAAACTCAGAATGTGGTGTTGCTAACTGTTCGGATGTTGAAGGGGATTGCGGCATTCAAAAGGTTTGTTATACTACAACATCTGAGCAGGTTAATTTGATTTCATCCACTCAAAAGATATATGACCAAAATGGATTAAATCCGCTTATTACCATCACTAATTATTTTTATGATAATCCCAATAATCTGAAGGCGTTAAGGGTTGAAACAGTTGACAGTAAAGGAAATGTAATAAAAAATATTAGCCGAACTCCGCTAGAAAAAACCGACATCAATTTAGCAACGCCTTTAACACCCACAGCATCCGCAGCTATTGATAGCATGCTGGCCAGAAATATTATTGCGCTTGTATTGCAGCAGGATCAATATACAGGAAACGTTTTGCAAAGCCGTTCCTTAATTAACTATAAAAACTGGACTCCGAATTTACTTGAACCTGAGAATATTCAAATGCAGTTTCGCAATAATCCATTAGAAACAAAACTGTTAATGAATGCCTATGATAATCTCGGTAATTTATTGGAACAGCAAAAAGAAAACGACGTCAAGCAATCATATATTTATGGATACAATAAATTTTATCCGGTAGCACAGGTTGCAGGTGCCGATTATTCAACTGTTGCAGCGATGGTTGATCAAACAGTTTTAGATAATCCTTTAAGTACAGACGCACAGATAATAAATGCACTTAACAATTTAAGAAATGGACTTTCCAATACCAATGCGTTAGTTACAACATATACTTATAAACCATTGGTTGGAATCACCAGTCAGACCGATCCAAATAATCGCACTACGTATTATGAATACGATGCTTTCAACCGTCTTTCATTAATAAGAGACCACGATAATAACATCCTCAAAAAAATCTGTTACAACTATGCCGGACAGGTAGAAAATTGCCTTTCTGCTTGCCCACCAAGTAGCCCTGCAAACTGGCAAAACACCAGCACCCCTTTACGCTGCCAGCAGGGTAGTTGCGGCAACACTGGCTACCAGGAGCAAGAGCAGAAGGATATGAATCCATGCAGCCCAACATATAACCAAACACAATGGGTGGTTAGTGGCCAAAATACTACAGCTTGCCCATTGCAAACCTGTGTTGCTCTTACCTCAACAAATATGTATGGTAACACAGGCTTTACGGCAAGTTATTACAATACAGTAACAGCAGTTACCTATTCATTTACAGTTCCGGCAGCAACAGGATTGCAACCCTTAGGCACTATACCCTCAGGAAATTATAACCTCACTATTTCCAGGGCAGGTACAAATATTTATGGCACCTATTATTCAGGCTGTAAATTTCAGGCCTTAACCGGAAGCACACCGGTTGTATTTTATAATATAGCAGTTTCATCAATAGGTTGTAAATCGATAACATTAGATCCCGGCAATTAAATTTAAAACTATGTCAAAGCTTATTTTAATTATTTACTGTTGTTCTCTTACCAGTTTGGTATTCGGGCAAAGTGTTTATACTTACTCAGTAACTTCTATTGAAGGTGTAAATAAACCCTTGTCTGCATACACTAATAAAAAAATATTGGTTATAACACTGCCCATTCAGCAAAACAGTTCTAACGATTCGCTGCTGCGTTCATTAGATTCAATTAGGGCAGTTTATACGGCTACACTTCAAATTATAGCAGTGCCTTCTTATGAAGATGGATATTCCCCTGCTTTAAAAAACCAATTGAAACAATGGTACAGAAGTATTTTGGGTATGGGCATAATTGTAACAGAAGGTATGCGTACCCGAAAAACTTCTGGCAGCCAGCAACATTCGTTGTTTAAATGGCTTACGCAAAAAGAAAAGAATGAACATTTTGATCAAGACGTGGCAGGACCACGCCATAAGTTTTTGGTTTGGACAGACGGGGAGCTAACCGCAGCAATGGTAGCTCAAACCAGGCTTGGAGGAACAACAATGAATACATTACTGCAGGGGCAGTAAAATATATAAGGGGCTTGTAAAAGAATATAAACTCAAAATTTTTTTCAATGAGAAAAGGATTTACGCATATAGTAAAGTTTTTTGCCACAGGCATCATTTACATAATTTGCAGCCAGCCAGTTAAGGCGCAGCATGTGGGTACAGATTATCCTGCAGGTACTTTGGTGAACTATGTACGCACCTGGGATGCAACTGCACCAGAGCAAGACCCTAATGCTTTAATGACAAGGCCATTAAAAGATGTAAAGCAAGCCACCCAGTATTTAGATGGATTGGGAAGACCATTACAAACAGTAATCAAAAAAGGCTCATCAATAACAGACCCATTAAATCCCGGGTCTTCGGTGAATGCCAATGATATAGTAACTCCGGTAGAATATGACGTATTTGGGCGGGAGCAATATAAATATTTACCCTTTCCTGCCAATAACACGGGAAATAATCCTTCAATAAATGATGGTGCATTTAAACTAAACCCATTTGCACAGCAAACAGCTTTTTATGATAATCTTAACCCAATTAATCCAATCAAAGGCCAGGGCGAAACATACTTTTACAGCAAAACCAATTTTGAAGCCTCGCCATTAAATCGTGTAACCGATACCTATGCCCCCGGCAACAACTGGGCAGGCAGCGAGACCAATGCAGCTGCCCAACAAAGAAATGTACAAATGAAATACTACATCAACACCGCAATTGATGATGTAAAAATGTGGAATGTAACCGATGTAACGAACGGTTTTGGCAGTTATGCCATAAGCACAGTTAACTACGGGGCCGGAGCCGGTGTGTATCCTGCAGGAGAATTATATAAAACCATAACAATTGACGAACATAAAAAACAGGTAATAGAATTTAAAGATAAAGAAGGCAAAGTAATTTTAAAGAAAGTGCAGTTAACCGCAACAAGTGACGATGGAACAGGCAGTGGTTATGCCGGTTGGTTATGTACCTACTATATTTATGATGATTTAAATAATCTGCGATGTGTAATACAACCCGAAGGCGTAAAGGCACTTTCTCTAAATGGCTGGGTCATCAATTACGCTCCGTCTATCGGCGGATTGGTGGATGAGCAGCTATTCCGCTACGAGTACGACCAGCGTAACCGTATGATAACAAAGAAAGTACCAGGTGCTGGTGAAGTATGGATGGTATATGATGCCAGGGACAGATTGGTATTGACACAAGATGCCAATATGCGACTGCAGCAAAAATGGATGTATACAACTTACGATGAATTAAATAGGCCACAGTCAACAGGTTTAATAACAGATCCAGCCTATTACAATAACCACAGTTATCACATTAATACCGCATACGCAAGTAATTCCTATCCGGTATTGGCTAATTATGCCAGCGAAGAACTGACACGAACATTTTATGACAATTACAATTGGATGGGCAGCTACAGTAATCCTTTGCCTGGTTCTTATGATGCCATTTATGACACTTATTTTCAGGCGGCTTCAAATACAGTATGGCCATATGCACAAGCAAATTTACCATCGGCACAGTTTAAAGGAATGCCTGCGGGAAGCAGGGTAAAAATATTGGGTACAAGCACTTATTTATATACTATAAATTTTTACAACGATAAAGGCAGGGTAATACAAACCCAGGCAACAAATATTACCGGCGGAACAGACATTGTTACTTCTCAATACACCTGGGCAGGGCAACCTTTAGTAATGGTGCAAAAGCAACAAAAAGCCGGAGCAACTAATCCGCAGCAACATATTGTAATAACCAAAATGTTGTACGATGATTTAGGCAGGGTATTAAGCGTAAAGAAATCAATAAACAGTACCATCAACAGTATTGCAGTTAATAAAGATGAACAACTAATTGTACAACATGAATACGATGTGCTGGGACAATTAAAGAAAAAAACACTGGGGGCCAATAATTTAGAAACGCTTAATTACGATTATAATATCCGTGGCTGGCTGCTTGGTACAAATCGCAATTACCTGTCAACAATTGGACAAAACGGCACCACTAAATTTGGTTTCGAACTGGGTTATGATAAATTAACAGGTAGCAGTGGACGCAATTTTACAGCAGCACAATACAACGGCAATATTAACGGGATGACCTGGAAAAGTGATGGCGATGATGTAAAACGAAAATATGATTTTGGGTATGATGCTGTCAACCGCTTACTAAAAGGCCAGTTTGAGCAGGATGATGCCACCAATTCATGGAACAGCACCACCATGAATTATACAATCCAGATGGGAGATGGCAGTAATGCCACCTCCGCCTATGATGATAACGGCAATATAAAAGCCATGACACAGTATGGCTGGAAGATAGGCACCCCTGCAACAACCCCCATTGATAACCTTACTTATAATTACATCACCAACAGTAATAAATTGTTGAATGTAATAGATGCCAATAATGTGCCTGCAACCAAACTGGGCGACTTCCGCACCTCCTTGCTGCACCCCAACCAAAGTAAAACTGCAACAACGGTAGATTACACTTATGATGGCAATGGCAACCTGAAAAAAGATCTGAATAAAGATATAGGTACGGCTGCCGCAGAAGATATATTGTACAACCATTTAAACCTGCCGCAAAGCATAACCGTAAGAACCACCGGCGGTGCGGTAAAAGGAACCATAACGTATACTTATGATGCAGTGGGCAATAAAATAAAAAAACAAACCATTGAAAACCCCTCTGCCGCCAATGGTAACAAAACCATAACTACCACCACCACTTATCTCGGCGGTACGGTGTACGAAAGCAAGGCCGCTGTACCTGCAAATAGCCCCAATGATGATTATACAGACAGACTGCATTTTATAGGCCACGAAGAAGGGAGGATACGTTTTAAGCCTGCAGTTGGCAGCACACTTGCCAGTTTCCAATACGATTACATGCTTAAAGATCATTTAGGAAATGTACGCATGGTATTAACGGAAGAGCAGCAGCAGGATATGTATCCGGCAGCAACAATGGAAGCAGCTGCAATAGCAAGTGAAAGTGTTTTTTATGGCAACCTCTCTAACACACAGTTAAACAAACCAACTTTTTTTACCGACCCGCTGTTTACCACCAACGCAAAAGTGGCACGTATAAAAAATACTGCCATCACCCAAAAAATAGGTCCCAACATTATTTTAAAAGTAATGGCAGGCGACAGTTACAATATACGTGTGGCCAGCGGCTGGAGCAGTACCAGTGCTGCCAGCAACAGCCCCGGTAATGTGCTGACCAGTTTACTAAGTTTATTAAGCACAGGTGCATCAGGTGTCAGCGGGGGCAAAGCCAGTGCATCAGAATTACAAAATACCAGCAGCGGATTAAATGGCGGCCTTAATAGTTTTATGGGTACACAAACTACTACCGGCACAAAACCCAAAGCCTATCTTAACTGGGTATTGTTAGATGAGCAGTTTAAAGTAGTAACAGGCAGTTGCGGATTTGAACAGGTAGGTGCAAGCGGGGCAACTACTATTCATGTAAAATCAAATTTAACAATAAGTAAAAGTGGATATTTATATATTTACACAAGTAATGAGGCTACTAATATTGATGTGTTCTTTGATAATTTGCAGGTGACACACATGCGTGGGCCAATATCAGAAGAGACGCATTATTATCCATTTGGGCTCACCATGAGCGGCATTAGTTCAAAAGCCGCTGGTTCTCTTGAAAACAAATATAAATACAACGGCAAAGAGTTGCAATTAAAAGAGTTCAATGATGGTAGCGGGTTAGACTGGACTGATTACGGAGCAAGGATGTATGATAACCAAATTGGAAGATGGATGACTATTGATCCAATGGCTGATAAAATGCGAAGGTTTTCACCATATGTTTATGCTTTTGATAATCCTATTCGCTTTATAGACCCTGACGGTATGACGCCTGCTGAGCCTCCAGCCATAGTTTCAACAAAGACTTCTACATATTCTTATTCATTATTTGAATCTGATCCTATAAGCTCGGACGATTGGTTTGCTACCGCTTCATTTTCAATTACATCAGTAAAATATGACGATGGAAGCACAAAGTTTATTGCTAGTACCTCGTCTTCCAATGAAGAAGGTGTTGGCGCAAACATTAATTTGACAATTGATCCCAAATCCGGAATTGTAAGTGGAAATTTTTCATTCAGTGGAGGAAGCACAACTGTAACGACAGCTTCTTCGGATAAAGCTTCTGGAGAAGTGGGTGTAACAGCGCCTGTTAATGGGGTACCAGTTAACGCAAAAGCATCAGCAGAACAGTCTAATAGTTTCTCTTCCGGGACTGTGCTGAATGGGCCAAAACAAGAATTTCAAATACAACTTGCGTATGATGGGAAATCAAACAGCTTTGTTGAAGTAAATGTTCCATCTCAGAAAGAACTTGAAGCAGGAGCTTCCAAATTAGATAAAGCTAAATCATTTCCGAAAGATGGTATATTAGGAGGGTCAAATGAGTGCTACATAAAATCACAAAAAGAAGAAAAGCATAACTAAATGAAATGGAGTTTAATTATCATAGTAATATTCACGCTTTTTTCTTGCAGAGAAAAAAACAATTGTGTACAAATAGGTGAGGAACCTTTTTTGAAGAATGCCACCTACTTTAAAGAAATGGTAGTTGGGATAAAAAACGGAAAAGTTGATACTTTAAGCTGGGTACAAGTAAATCTAAGAACGTGGGAAAACACAATATTTGTTGAGAAAAGAAACCCAATCTCTATAGGTATAGTAAAAAATCAACAGACAAATGATATTTATTCTTTTAACTTGGTCTATAAAATAAAATTAGATAATGAACATAAATCCACATCAGGCTTAACTATTGATGCTGATTGTCAGGTTGTACATAAAAATGACACGGCTTACGTGATGGTAAAAGATTTTATTAATAAAGATAGGATTTCGCTTTTGGGGAAGTTATTTACAGGTTTGGATTACAATGAAATTAACTATTATTCAATCTTGCAGGATGCAGATAAAATAAAATTTGCACGTGCTTCTTTTTAATTTTTTTCTTCGTTGTAAGGGTAACATCAATCATTGTTGCAGTTTGCTTCGTGGTATCCGTACAGGCCTTTTTTCTTTTGCCGGCGTGGGTATCATCGCTTCAATAAGTCGCTGCAGTTGAGTTTTAAAGTCACGTAGTATGCTACGCAAATTAAAAATTAGCCATTATCATTTAACGTAGTTGATATGCCTTTCTTCCACCAATAATAGTTTAAGTTATCAAAACATCACTCTTCTTTATTGCCCTTTTCACCCACAAACCAATGCTCCTTATTTTTAAACAACACATTAAAAGTAGTAAGCGGTCCATAACACCGGGTAATGTACTGCTGCATATAAACTTTATCTTCGTCGCTTAATTTTTTATGGCTGTTTATGTTTTGTTCCAGCACCCGCAGCCGGTCCCGCAGCATAACAATTTTATGAAAAAAATCTTCTATCGCAATTTCTTTTGGCTTTAAATTTTTATCGGCAGTTTGTAACAGCATGGTGCCACCTAACCATTTATCTCCCAATGGTACCAGCTCATTTACATCGCTCCACTGGCGTAAAATTTTTAATAAAGATTTTTCTACTGCAGCAACTGTTTCCACTTCTGCGGTAACATTTTCTGCAATAATTTCTTCCAGCTTATCATCTGTTTTATCAATCTCTTTTGTACCATGATGAATAAAAGTAATTAAATACGCAGCATACCGCACCCCAACAATTACGCCTGGCCCAAATTGTGTGTGTTGTAACCGGGTGCCCACACCCAAATTCATTTGTTGTTCTTCCATAAAAAAATATATAAGGTTGTCGTAAAAATAAATTGTTTTTTTATCAGCAAAGCCTTCAGCATAAATAAAATTACCAAACTTGCCGCTACGCCATTTGTTTACTGCAAACCTTTTTTTTTAATTTTTACAAAAAAAGCAATAGTTGTACGGCTTGTAATTGCTAATAAAAAAATGCGGTTCTTTTTATAGTATTTATTGCACAGCCCCTTTTTGTAACAGGGCTATTTTAAAAGCATAAAAGCTGTTTAAAATGTATTGGTTAAAAACTACTTCATCTGCCGTGCTGGTGAAATCATAATCGGGGCGATACTTTATTAAAAAACGGTTTAAATCTTCACCTTCTAAATGCGTTAAACTTTTTACCAGTGTTTTATTAAAGCGATAGGTAACATACCGCTCCTGCTCCTGCTGCTCCAGCCGCAGCTGAAAACTTTTAAGCCTTTTATTTCTTTTGAAACGAAAAATATTGATCAGTTCATTTACATCGGCACCCACACCACCTGTTGGAGAAATGGAAGTTTGTAAGCCCGGCTTTTGATAATTGTAAATGCCGGCATAAGTTTTCCGGTTTTCAATACTGTCTTCTTTATAAGATTTTGTAAATACCACCACTTCTTTTAGCGTACTGTATTTGCCTTTGTAATTTACGCGTAACGAAATATCAAAGTGTGAGGGATCGGCCACCGTTTGCACCGCAAATTTTTGCGTGGCTTTATTGCGAAAAGTAAAGGTTACAGAATCTTTTGCCTCCACCCTCAGGCTGTACCTGCCCATGCTATCTGTGATGGTAAAGTTGCCGGTGGTATTGGTAACAATTACATTGGGCACATAATTTATTTTAGATGAATCGAAAACAGTACCGCTTAAAATAAATTGCGCTGCCGAAGTTTTTACCAACAGCATACCACATAAACACAGTAAAAATATTTTTGTAAATAAATGCAACAGCAAAAAGTTTAGCAGCGTAATATTACGCCAGTATGGGTAAATAGTATCAGGGCTCTGTTTCTTTTAACGGCGATTTTACTTTTTGCAGCTCCTGCGCAATTACTTTTGGATAATGCTCATGCTCCAGCACTAAAATTTTTTGCGCCAAAGATTGCGCCGTTTCATTTTCATCAATAGCACAGGTTGCTTGAAAAATTATGGCTCCATGATCGTACAGTTCATCTGCATAATGAATGCTGATGCCGCTTGTAGTTTCCTTTGCTGCAATTACCGCCTGGTGCACATGGTGGCCAAACATGCCTTTGCCCCCATATTTGGGTAGCAGGGCCGGGTGAATATTAATTATTTTTTTTGGAAAAGCAGTAATTAATGCCGGCGGAATTTTCCATAAAAAACCTGCAAGCACTATAAAATCAATTTTATGTTTTTGTAATTGCGGCAGATAATGATCACCATTAAAAAATATTTCCCTTTCAATTAATAAAGAGGATATACCCGCTGCTGCTGCAATATTTAAAACACCGGCGCCGGGCTTGTTGCAAACTATCAAAGCAATTTTTACAGCTTCATTTCCCGAAAAAAAATGTATTATTTTATCTGCATTACTGCCGCCACCACTTGCAAAAATGGCTACGTTAACTGTGGAATGCTTTTTTTTGTTTGTAAAGCGCCCTGCCATCTTACCAATATATTTTTTAAAAAAAACAAATTGTCCCATCGGAATGCTTACCAGTAAAACCGCCATCGGCCACAGCAGGGTTACTAATAATATATACAGTATCATCCATGCAGCACCCTTGTCAACAGGTATTAAGGTCATTATTTTTTTGCCGGCAATACCGCATAAACTTCCACCCAGCGCAAAGGTTATCAATATTAAAATAAGATCGAGGTTATTTACTTTCCAGCGCTGTTTAAGAGTTTGAAACATTTGGCAAATGTGTGGCAAATTTTTGTGAAACTAAAAAAGAGTATAAAAATAACAGATAACAAATCTTGTTTACAAATATGTGACAATAACTGTAGAAAACGTATTACAAAACGCTGAAACCCACGCCTAGTAAGCGAAAAAAAAATTTAACAATGTTGATATTATGTCAACATCCTGACTTAAATTTGCAGCCGAATCAGGATATTTTTCCACATTAGCCCCGTAATAACTGTATGAGTCGGTATAGAAAAATCTTAAATAGAGTACTTGCAGTTCTTTTTCTGTTTGCATTGCTTTCCATAAATAATAATGTTTTTGCTGCTGATGGTGCTGCACTTTTTAAAGCCAACTGTGCCAGCTGCCACAAACCCGATAAGGAATATACTGGTCCAATGTTAAAAGGAGCAAGAGATAGAGCGCCTGATAGGGAGTGGCCTTATAAATGGGTAAATAATGTTAATGCTATGCTTTTGACCGACCCTTATGCAAAAGCATTAAAGGCAAAGTATGGTTCGCCAATGTCCCAGTTTAATCTTCCTAAAGAGGATATTAAAGCAATATTAGATTGGGCTGACGCTTATACAGAACCCATTGTTGTAAATGATCCCAAATCTCCAAATGGTTCCGCTGATGACAACTCCCTTTTATTCGGAATTCTTACTTTAGTTTTAGCACTTATAGCATTTATATTATTACAGGTAAACAGTAACCTGCGTAAACTTACCGACGAAAAAGAAGGTGTAGTACGTGGCGAACCGGTACCGGCATATAAAAACAAAACATACCTGATGGCCGGTGTTTTAGTATTGTTTTGTATTGCGGGCTACTTTTTCACCAATGCCGCCATTGGCCTTGGCCGTATGAAAAATTACCAGCCGGAGCAACCCATTTATTATTCTCACCAGGTACATGCGGGCACTAACCAAATCAGTTGTTTGTATTGCCACGGTGGCGCACAGGATAGCAAGCATGCCAACATTCCTTCGGTAAATGTTTGTATGAACTGCCACAAAGGAATTAAAGCTTACGAAGGGCCCGATAAATTAGTAAGAGAAGATGGCACAGCGGTAAATGGTACCGAGGAAATTCAAAAATTATTTACTTATGCAGGATGGAATCCGGCAGCCAATGGCGGCCAGGGCGCTTACAATCCTGATAATAATAAAGATGGCGTACCCGATGGAGCCAAACCAATTGAATGGGTAAAAGTGCACAACCTGCCAGACCATGTTTATTTTAACCACAGCCAGCATATAAAAGTAGGTAAACAGCAATGCCAAACCTGCCATGGTAACATTCAGGAAATGCCCGAAGTATACCAGTTTACAGAGTTAAGTATGGGCTGGTGTGTTAACTGCCACAGGGAAAGTAAAGTTGATTTTTACAGTAAGGCCGACAGTAGCGGAAATAAATTTTACAGCATCTACGAAAAATTCCACAATGATTTACAGAATGGTAAAATGGATAGCGTAACCGTAGAAAAAATTGGTGGCACCGAGTGTCAAAAATGTCACTACTAATCCGGATGGGCAAACTGCAACAGGCAGTTTGTAATTTTTAAATTCAAAATTGAACAACGATCAGGCTGTTACATGCAAACTGTCAACCGCCAACTGTCAACTGAAATATATGAGTAATAAAAAGTACTGGCAAAGTTTTGGAGAACTTAATCAAACCGAAAGTTTTCAGCAAGAGGCCAACAATGAATTTAAAGAAGAGTTGCTGCCACTGGCAGATTTAGATGATAAAGGCATACTTGATGCAAAAACCCCACGCAGGGATTTTCTTAAATATTTAGGTTTTAGTACAGCTGCTGCCACACTTGCGGCCAGTTGCGAAATGCCCGTACGTAAGGCAGTGCCTTATTTACAAAGACCCGAAAATGCAGTACCGGGTATTGCTAATTTTTATGCTTCTACCTATGTAAATGGTGGCGATGTAATTTCGGTGGTAGTAAAGCAAAGAGACGGAAGACCCATTAAAATTGAGGGCAACGAATTATCTGGCATAACTAAAGGTGCTACCAATGCACAATCGCAGGCTTCGGTTTTAGACCTGTACGATAACACACGCCTGCGTTATCCCATGCAAAAAGATGGCAAAGATTTTAAAGAAGTAACCACCTTTGATAATTTTGATAAAATGGTAGGTGCCGCCATTACTGGCAAAGCGGTAGTATTATTAACGGCTACCATCAACTCCATTACTACACAACAACTCATCAACGAATTTTTAGCAAAATATCCCGGCAGCCGCCATGTACAATATGATGCCGTAAGTTACAGTGGCATGCTACAGGCCAACGAGGCCTGCTATGGCAAAAAGGCTTTACCCTCTTATCATTTTGATAATGCAAAAGTAATTGTTAGCCTTGGTGCCGATTTTTTAGGTACTTGGTTAAGCCCTACAGAATTCAGCAAACAATACTCAACCAACAGAAAAATTACCGGCGAAAAACCAGACATGAGCCGCCATATTCATTTTGAAAGTATGATGAGTATGACCGGCAGTAATGCAGATGATCGCTTTACCCACAAACCATCAGAAACTGGTGCGGTTGCAGTAGCGATATTAAATGCATTAAATGGTACAGCATCAAATATTACCGATAAAAGATTAAGTGAGGGTATTAAACTTGCCGCTGATAATTTAAAAGCAGCTGGCGGTAATGCATTAGTAGTTTGTGGCAGCAACGATGTAAACATTCAGGTAATTGTAAATGCCATTAACGAAGCAATTGGCGCAAATGGTAAAACCATTAACTGGGCCATTACTTCCAACTACCGTAAAGGTATTGATGCCGATATGGATACGCTGGTAGCAGATATGAACAGTGGCGCCGTTGGTGCAGTATTAATTAACGGGGTAAATCCATCTTACTCTTACCGCGACAGTAAAAAATTTACCGACGGATTAAATAAAGTTATTGGTGTTTCATTTAATGCAACATTGGATGAAACCACCGCTCATTGCAAATATGTTATCCCTGCTCATCATTGGTTAGAAAGCTGGGGCGATGCAGAACCTAAAACCGGTTACACCAGCATTATTCAGCCTACTATAAATCCGTTATTTAAAACAAGGGCTTTTGAAACCTCTTTATTAAAATGGGCGGCCAACCCCACTTCAGATTACGAAACATATTTTAAAAATTTCTGGACCACCAAATTAGGCGGTGCCGATAATTTTGATAAAGCATTGCAGGATGGTGTGGTAGAACCTGCAACTACCCCAGTGGGCGGAACCGCTTTTAGTGCAGCAAAAGTAGAAGAAGCTAAAGCAAAGCTTGCATCAATTAAAACAGGTACTGCCGAAACAGAACTGGTATTGTACCAAAAAGTTTCTGTTGGTAATGGCAGCCAGGCCAACAATCCATGGTTACAGGAATTACCTGATCCTATAACTAAAGTAACCTGGGATAATTATGTAATGATGAGCCCGGCAATGGCAAAAGCTGTTTTAGGTATTGACGTAAAAGAAAATCAAAGACAATCGGATGCTTACGAAGTTACACCGGCAAAACCGGTTGTAAAGATAACGGCCAACGGTAAATCGCTGGAGTTGCCAGTGTTGATACTTCCGGGTATGCATCCAGCTGTTATTGCTGTAGCAGTTGGTTACGGCAGGGGCGTTGATGGCGCCACCATAAAAGAAAATGCGGTTACCATTGGTAAATCGGCTTCAGGCGCAGGTAAAAATGCCTATCCTTTAGTTGGGTTTAATGGTACTAATTTATATTCGGCTGCAGTTAAAATTGAAACAACGGGTAACACGTATCCGCTTGCTCAAACTCAGGTGCATGGCTCTAACGAAAACCGCCCCGTGGTTTACGAAACCAGTCTTAAAAGTTTTGTGGCCAACCCCGAAGCAGTGCTGGAAGAAGCTACCAGAGAACGTTTAAATACAACCGCTAACGATAGTAAAGATTTTGTGCAGGATGCAACCATGTATCCCGATTTTGTAAAGCCGGGTATTAAATGGGGTATGAGTATTGACCTGGGTACCTGCACCGGTTGCAGTGCCTGCGTGGTTGCCTGTACTGCAGAAAATAATGTAAGTGTAGTGGGCAAAATGCAGGTGCAAAGAGCACATGAAATGCATTGGTTACGTATTGACCGTTATTTTACCGGCGATTTTGAAAACCCCGATGTGGTTTTTCAACCTATGCTTTGCCAGCATTGCGATAATGCACCCTGCGAAAACGTTTGCCCGGTTGCCGCTACCAACCACAGCAGCGAAGGCTTAAACCAAATGACGTATAACCGTTGTATTGGTACAAGGTATTGCGCCAATAACTGTCCTTATAAAGTACGCCGTTTTAACTGGTTAGATTATACGGGTGCAGATAGTTTTAAAGATAATCAGGAGCCATTGATTGGTATAGATATGGATGAATCGGTTATGCAGATGAATGAAGATTTAACCCGTATGGTGTTAAACCCCGATGTAACAGTAAGAAGCCGTGGTGTTATTGAAAAATGTTCTTTCTGTGTACAGCGTTTACAGGATAGCAAACTGGAAGCTAAAAAAACACAGGATGCCTCATTGGTAAGAAACGTAAAAGTTGCCTGTATGCAGGCATGCCCTACCAATGCCATCAGCTTTGGTAACGTAAACGATAAAGAAAGCAATGTATATAAAATTAGAAATGTAGATCAGAAGCACCGCAGTTTTTATGTAATGGAGCAATTACACGTTTTACCTAATGTAAGTTACCTGGCTAAAATTAAAAATACCGACAGGGAAGTAACAGCAGTAAGGGAACACGAAGAGCATAAAGCTGAAACAAAGAAGGAAGAGAAAGTGCATGCATAAGGGTATAAAAATTTGTGGATATAAAACCAAGTAAAAAATAAAAAGTAAAAATTAAAAAAAAGAACCCGTTTCATTTTTTTGATTTTTTGACTTTTGACTTTAAACAATATGTCATTACTAAAGTACGAATCGCAACTAAGGGAGCCGCTGGTAGATGGTGATAAAGATTACCACCAGGTAACGGAAGATATAGTACGCCCCATTGAAATGAAACCAAGCCGTTTATGGTACATTGGTTTTTTTATAAGTGTGGCATTACTTTTATTTGGTGTGTACAGTGTGTACCGTGAGGTTACCTATGGTATAGGCCAGTGGAACTTAAATAAAACCATCGGATGGGGTTGGGATATTACCAACTTTGTGTGGTGGGTAGGTATTGGTCATGCTGGTACATTAATTTCTGCAATCTTATTACTTTTCCGCCAGGGATGGAGAACAGGTGTTAACCGTGCTGCAGAAGCGATGACAATTTTCGCCGTAATGTGTGCAGGGCAGTTTCCGATATGGCATATGGGCCGTGTATGGATGGCATTCTTTGTAATGCCTTACCCAAACAGCCGTGGTCCTTTATGGGTAAATTTCAACTCACCATTATTGTGGGATGTGTTTGCAATATCAACTTATTTTACCGTTTCTTTATTATTCTGGTATTCTGGTTTATTACCCGATCTGGCAACAGTAAGAGACAGGGCCAGAACAAAATTTCGCAAAATGTTTTACGGCGTTGCAGCATTTGGCTGGAGCGGCAGTACCAAACACTGGCAGCGTCACGAGTCTTTATCACTGGTACTTGCAGGGTTGAGTACACCTCTTGTACTTTCTGTGCATACTATTGTATCTTTTGACTTTGCAACTTCAATTGTTCCCGGATGGCATACCACCATCTTTCCGCCATACTTTGTTGCCGGTGCCATCTTCTCTGGTTTTGCCATGGTGCAAACCCTAATGATTGTGGTGCGTAAAGTAATGAACCTGCAGGATTATATTACACTTGGCCACATAGAGGCAATGAATAAAGTAATTGTATTAACAGGTAGTATTGTGGGTTGTGCATATTTAACCGAATTATTTATTGCCTGGTACGGCCAAAACCAATACGAGTGGTACGCTTTCAGCCAAAACAGGGCAAACCTTTTTAGTCCTTACGGATGGAGTTACTGGTTAATGATGTTTTGTAATGTGGTATCTCCCCAGTTATTCTGGAGCCGTAAATTAAGAAGAAATATTACCGTTACTTTCTTTATGAGCATCATCGTAAATATTGGTATGTGGTTCGAGCGTTTTGTAATTATTGTTACATCAGTATACAGAGATTATTTGCCCAGCAGCTGGAGTACGTATTACAGCCCCAGTATTTATGAAATAGGTTTTTACCTGGGTACATTTGGTTTATTCTTTACCTGCTTCTTTTTATTCGCAAAATATTTCCCTGTTATTGCTATCGCAGAAATTAAAGCCATTTTAAAAACCAGTGGCGAAAATTACAAAGCAAAAATGACTGATATTGAAAAAGCGGATGCAGAGAAATTTTATATAGCAGAAGTAGAGCATGCACATTAAAAGCCCTATCTCAGCCGCGGCGGAGGAAATGGAGAAGACTGTAGTGAAGAAAAGGAATTTGATTTTTTTGAAATAATTATTTAACCAGCCGATAGTTCATTTTTTTTGAACAGAAGGCACAAAAGCCCCTCTAGGGGTTTGGGGTATGGGAATTAAAAAATTTGTTGTAGGTAGTTTTGATGACGAGGCGGTATTATTTCCTGCTGTAAAAAACGTACGCAAGGCAGGTTACAAAATACACGATGTGTTTACTCCTTTTCCGGTGCATGGTTTAGATCATGCTATGGGTTTAAGAGAAACCAGTCTTCATACTGCAGGCTTTATTTATGCCATTATGGGGACCATAACAGCATTAAGCGGCATCAGTTATATTTTGGTACACGACTGGCCTTTAAATATTGGTGGTAAACCGCATTTTGCATTACCCGCCTGGATACCGGTAACTTTTGAATTAACAGTTTTATTTTCTGCCGTAGGCATGGTACTTACTTTTTGTTACCTGTGTAACCTGGCCCCTTTTGTAAAGAAGCACCACTTTCATCCAAGGGCAACGGATGATCTTTTTGTAATGGCAATTGAGTGTACCGATAAAACCAATGATGCCGAAGTGCAAAGTTTTTTACAAAATGCAGGCGCCAAAGAAGTAAATGTACAGGTTGCAGAAACCGGCTGGTGGATAGGCAGGTATCATAAAGAACAAAAATTATACAAAGAAGAAAAAGGGTATTAGCCCCATCTCCGCCGCAGCGGAGAATATGAAGAAGATTGAAGTGATAGAGAATTGATAATTATTTAATTGACAATTGATAAATGAAACGAATTACTTTTTTAACCGCAGTTGTACTTGCAACAATTATTGTAACAGTAAGCAGCTGCGACAACAAACGCCAGCCAGGCAAAATATACATGCCGGATATGACCTACAGCAGGGCTTACGAAACATATGCTACCCACGACTCGGCAATATTTACTACAGATATGGCTGATGCAGGCCATAAAATATATTACAACAGCCAGCCGGTAAATGGTACCGTTAAAAGAGGCGAACTGTTTCCTTATACTGTACCTAACGACAGTAATGGATTACTGAATTTAAGCAGCCTGGTAAAAAATCCATTACCTCCATTAACTACACCCGATAGTTTAGAAGCAGCAAGATTATATAATGTAAACTGTGCAGTTTGTCATGGTGCAAAAGGAGAAAATAACGGCCCGGTATCATTAAAATTGGGAGGGGTAAAAAGTATAATTGCAGCTTCACCCGGCTACAGCGATGGAAGGATATTTCATATTTTAGCTTATGGACAGGGTAATATGGGCAGCTATGCATCTCAGTTAGACAGAAAACAGCGTTGGATGATTGTGCAATACATCAGATCGTTAGAACCCAAAAAAGCAACAGGTATAACAGCAGCAGCGGATAGCGCAGTTGTAAAAAAATAAAACGAATAGTGTAAAAACCGGAATGAGTAAAAGAGGAAGATCAATATCAACTGCTTTTCTCTTACCAAAAAAATTAAAGTATTAACACAAAATAAAGTTTAGATGAACCATCAATTTGAATTACCGGGCAGTTATAAAAAGTGGACGTATGGCCTGATTGGAGCCGGTATAATTGCTTTGCTGTATGGGATGATTGCATTTCACCCATTTGCAGCGGTTTCGCATGGTGCCGGGCACGATGCACATGCTAATACTGACAGTACCCGTTTTTGGGCGGTGCTTTTGCAAAACAGTGTGTTCTTTTTACTGGTGGTAAATGCAGCCATGTTCTTTATATGTGTTACCACAATGGCAATGGCCGGTTGGGTGGTTGCTTTTCGCAGGGTAAGTGAGGCTATTTCAAGCGTGGTACCCATTTTAGGTATTATCACTTTTGTAATACTGATGGCTATCATTTGGGGAGGAAGAACAGATATTTATCATTGGCTTGATCCGCAGTTATACGTAAAAGGCAGTGCATCGTACGATAAAATTCTTGATGGAAAACATGGCTTCTTAAATCCGGTGTTCTTTTCCATATGGTCGGCAATTGCCATTTTTTTATGGTGGCTTTTAGGCAGAAAAATGCGCAGCCTGAGTTTAGAAAGCGATAAAAAAGGACCGATGGATTATGAAAGCGGTAAAAAATGGATCTGGACAAATACAGTATATGCTTCTTTATTTTGTGTGGTGTTCACTTTAACGGTTGCCTCTACTATTCCATGGCTTTGGTTAATGAGTATTGATCCGCATTGGTACAGCACCATGTACAGCTGGTACACATTTGCCAGTACTTTTGTATCGGGTATGTCTTTAATTGCTTTGTTTGTGATCTATTTAAAAAACAAAGGACAATTAGAATATGTTACCGATGAGCACTTACACGATCTGGGTAAATTTATGTTTGCATTTTCAATCTTCTGGACGTACCTGTGGTTCTCTCAATACATGTTAATATGGTACAGTAACCAACCGGAAGAAACTAAATATTTTGTAGAAAGAATTGGTACGGCCCAAAAAACGGGTCCGTATTACGGTATATTCTTTTTCAACCTTATTGTAAACTTTCTTTGCCCGCTGTTGATATTAATGAAGAAGGGTGTAAAAAGAAACTGGACGATGATAACGATTATGGCCGTGCTTATAATCTTTGGTCACTGGATAGATTTGTATCAAATGGTAATGCCAGGTACACTGCACGAAAATTTCCGTTTAATGCCCTTTGAATTTGGTGTAGCATGTTTATTTATAGGTGTTATTATGTGGGGCGTGGGCAGGTATGTAAGCAAACATTCTTTACTGGCAAAAAATCTTCCTTTCTTAAAAGAAAGTATGATACATCATACATAGCCCCTATCTCCGCCATGGCGGAGGAAAAGGAGAAGATAGAAGCGAACACAAAAGTTGGCTGTATTAAAAAAGAAGTTAAAGAATTAAAAAGTTCCTTGCCTGATTAGGGTGCAAAAAGCCCCTTCAGGGGTTTGGGGCCATAAATAATTTTATATGAAAGAGTTTTTATTAGTTGCATTAGGAGCGTTAGTGTTTGTTGTAATTTTTCAAATTGCAAAGGCAAGTGAATACGTTAGTGTGTTAAAGGGCGAAGAAAAAACCCGCCGGCAAAACAACCGCATCAATGCATTTTTACTTTTAGGATTTTTAGTGTTTGGACTAATAGGCGTTTGGTATTGCAATGAGTTACTGTACGGCAGAACATTATTTCCGCAAGGCTCTGCTTCAGTAGAAGGAGAAAGCCTGGACCTGATGTTTATGATTACCACTGCAGTAACCGGTGTGGTGTTTGTACTTACCCAGGTTTTATTATTCTGGTTTGCATTTAAATATCAGGAAAAAGATAATACTAAAGCTTATTATTTTGCACACAGCACTAAGTTAGAATTGATATGGACCACTATACCTGCCATTGCTCTTTGTGTGCTGGTAGCATTTGGTTTAAAATACTGGTTTAAAATTACCGGCGATGCACCCAAAGATGCAATTGTAGTAGAAGTAACGGGGCATCAGTTTGGTTGGGAGTTCAGGTATCCGGGTGCTGATAAAGCTTTAGGCAAAAAGAATTACCGCTTAACAAAAGGTGCTAATAGTTTAGGTGTAGATTTTGAAGATCCTGCAAGCTGGGATGATATTCATGTTGGAACTACAATGCATATTCCTGTAGGTAAGCCGGTTAAAATGGTTATTAATGCGCAGGATGTTATTCATGATGTGGGCTTGCCACACTTTCGTTTAAAAATGGATGCGGTACCAGGCATACCCACCACCCAATGGTTTACGCCAAACATTACCACGGCCGACATGAAGAAAAAAACCGGTAACCCCGATTTTACTTTCGAAATAAGTTGCGATCAAATGTGCGGTAAAGGACACTTTAGTATGAGAGGAGTAATAATTGTAGAAACCGAAGCAGAATACAGGCAATGGCTGGCTACACAAAAATCGGAGTACTATACCATTTACCCTGATAAAGATCCAAGCCAAAAAATAAATGTAACCGATAGCGCAGCTAAAATTGCCCCACTGGCAGCTGTTGTAAAAAAATAATTTAAAAAGATTCTTGAAAAAACTATAGATATGAGTAGCGTAGCCACAGTACACGGAGCAGATGTTCATGCAGGGCATGATGCACACCACGAACACCATCACCACGAAACGTTTATAAGTAAATACGTTTTTAGCCAGGATCATAAAATGATTGCCAAACAATTTTTGGTAACCGGTATGATATGGGCAGTAATAGGAGGTTTATTTTCTGTTATTTTTCGTTTACAATTAGGATATCCCGAATCTACTTTTCCATGGCTGGAAGATTTTTTAGGCCATTGGGCAAAAGGCGGCAAATTAGATCCTGAGTTTTATTATGCATTAGTAACAATGCATGGTACCATATTAGTGTTCTTTGTATTAACAGCCGGCCTTAGCGGTACGTTTGCAAACTTTTTAATTCCATTGCAAATTGGTGCAAGAGATATGGCTTCACCATTTTTAAATATGCTGAGTTACTGGTTTTTCTTTTTGGCTTCAATAATAATGTTCTCTTCTTTATTTGTACAAACAGGTCCTGCAAGCGGCGGTTGGACGGTTTATCCGCCATTAAGTGCATTAGGCGACGCATCTTCGGGCAGTAAAATTGGTATGGACTTGTGGTTGGTTAGTATGGCCATGTTTATTGTAAGTTCTTTATTAGGTGGTCTTAATTATATCAGCACCATTTTAAACCTGCGTACAAAAGGTATGAGCATGACCAGACTACCTTTAACCATCTGGGCTTTATTTTTTACAGCTGTTTTAGGGGTATTAAGTTTCCCGGTTTTATTATCAGGTGCAATATTATTATTGTTCGATAGAAATTTGGGTACCAGCTTTTTCTTAAGTGATATTTATGTTGCCGGGAAAATTTTACCTAACGAAGGTGGCAGTGCCATACTGTTCCAGCATCTATTCTGGTTCCTCGGTCATCCGGAAGTATATATTATTCTATTACCTGCAATGGGTATGAGTTCTGAAATTATTGCTGTTAACAGCCGCAAACCAATATTTGGTTATATGGCCATGGTAGGATCGTTATTTGCTATTGCCATATTAGCGTTTTTAGTTTGGGCGCATCATATGTTTGTTACCGGTTTAAATCCTTTCCTGGGTTCTGTATTTGTATTACTTACTTTATTAATTGCAGTACCATCGGCTATTAAAGTGTTTAACTGGCTTACCACTTTGTGGCGGGGCAGCATCCGCTTTACACCGGGTATGTTATTCGCCATTGGTTTTGTAAGTTTATTCATCAGTGGTGGTTTAACAGGTATTTTTCTGGGTAACTCTGCACTCGATCTTCATTTGCATGATACCTATTTTGTGGTTGCCCACTTTCATATTGTAATGGGTGTGGCTTCTTTTTTTGGAATGTTTGCCGGCGTATACCACTGGTTTCCTAAAATGTTTGGACGTTATTTAAACAACACCATGGCATATATCCATTTTTGGGTAACTATTGTTGGTGCATATTTAATTTTCTGGCCCATGCACTACGAAGGTTTAGCAGGTATGCCACGCCGATATTATGATTTTGCTAACTGGGAATCATTTAAAATGTTTGGTGGTTTAAACGAGTTTATAAGTTTTGTAGCCATGATAGTTTTTGCAGTGCAGCTGTTATTTATATTCAATTTCTTTTACAGCATGTATAAAGGCAGAAAAGTTACCACACCAAATCCATGGGGATCAAATACATTAGAATGGACAACACCAATCAACCCCGGGCATGGTAACTGGACGGGAGAAATACCCGAAGTACACCGCGGCGCTTATGATTATGCAAAAGATGGTCATGAGTTTATACCACAAAATGTACCGGTAGGAGATGATGAGACAAAGCATTAGCCTCTATCCCCTGAAGGGGAAAATGGAGAAGATTAAGGAGCAAATTGTTGTAAAGATTTGTACCGGGTAATTAAAGCTTAATAAAGTAAAAAGAAGAAATGCTTAATTACAAATGTTGAAAGATAAAGAACAGCCCGGCTTCCCTCCTTCTGGGAAAGGGAATGAGGGAGCGGATATCACCAATTCCACTTCGTTTGGGTTGGCCAGTAAAGTGAAAGATTATTTTCAGTTAATCAAATTCACTTTAAGTTTTATGGTGGTGTTTAGCACCGTGGTAAGTTTTTTAATAGCACCTAATGAATTGTATTTTGTGAGAAGCAGGATACTATCAGTTCTTTTACTTTTTGTTGCAGGAATGTTGATTACCGGATCGGCCAATGCCATTAACCAGGTGCTGGAAAAAAAATCGGATGCATTAATGAAACGTACAGCGCAAAGGCCGGTAGCAAGCGGCAGGATGAGCGAAAATGAAGCGATTATTTTTGCAGTTATTGCCGGTGCACTTGGTGTGTGGATGATGTGGCAGTTCTTTAATTTTCAAAGTGCCATGGTTAGTTTGATAAGCCTGTTGCTGTATGGGTTTATTTATACGCCGTTAAAAAAAATAAATTCTATTTCGGTTTTAGTAGGAGCTATACCCGGCGCATTACCCTGCTTAATTGGATGGGTGGCCGCAACAGATAGTTTTAGTTATGGTGGCTGGATATTATTTGGGATACAATTTTTATGGCAGTTTCCGCATTTTTGGGCAATAGCCTGGCTGGCACATAAAGATTATACTACCGCAGGGTTTAAATTATTGCCCGGCGATAAAGGCCCAACCAAATTTACCGCAATGCAAACTGTTATTTACAGTGCATTGATGATACCAATGGGGTTGATGCCTTACTATACAGGCATGAGTGGAATAGCAAGTGTCTGGATTTTGCTGGCATGTAATTTATGGATGGTGTATGTAAGCATCTTGCTGTTTTTAAAAATGGATGTGCAGAGTGCAAGAAAAGTAATGTTCAGTTCTTATTTTTATTTAATGATTGTGTTATTGGCTTTGTTTGCAAACCGGGTATAGCCCTTTCTATTAAAAAAAGGAAAGTACAGGTTATGTAAAAGATGATGAAAATTAATTAAGCCGGGTACAAAAAATATATTTAATAAAATTCCCTTTGGGGTTTGAGGTTATGAATACAGTGGTAATGGAACAACGTAATAAAATACATCCGCATAAATTTACTTTGTGGATAGGTATTGCAAGTATTTTAATGATGTTTGCAGGGTTAACCAGTGCTTACATTGTTAAACGCAACCAGGCCAACTGGACAACTTTTGAGTTGCCCCTTATGTTCTGGT
>JAYURK010000193.1:0-8907 GCA_043756235.1 Ferruginibacter sp.
GTTTCCTGTGCAGTTTGTGTAGGAAAGCCATACATTAAATAAGCATGTACCATAATGCCTGCTTCGGTAAAATGTTTATTAACTCTTGCAACCTGTGCAACCGTAATTCCTTTTTGTATCAATTCCAGTAAACGGTCACTTGCCACTTCCAATCCGCCGGAGATGGCGATGCAACCCGATGCTTTTAACAAAATACAAAGGTCTCTTGTAAAACTTTTTTCAAAACGCACATTGGCCCACCAGCTTACTGTTAATTTTCTGCGGATGATTTCAATAGCCAGGGCACGCATTAAAGCAGGTGGTGCTGCTTCGTCCACAAAATGAAAACCGTTTTGCCCGGTTTGTGCAATCATCTCTTCCATGCGGTCGCAAAGTAATGAGGCGGTAATGGGTTCATAATTTTTTATATAGTCAAGCGAAATATCGCAGAAGGTACATTTGCCCCAGTAACAGCCATGAGCCATCGTAAGTTTGTTCCAGCGGCCATCGCTCCACAAACTGTGCATGGGATTAATTACTTCAATGGCCGAAATATATTTATCTAAATAAAAATCGCTGTAATCGGGTGTGCCAACCTGGCCCTGTTTATAATCGGTACAGGCTGTGTTATTAATGTAATTTACTTTGCCATCAACAAGTGTAAAAGTTCGTTTTAATTCATCAATAGTTTTTGTGCCATCAATATGCTGCAATAAAATTTCAACCGGTGCTTCGCCATCATCCAAAGTAATAAAATCATAAAATTTAAAAACACGTTCGTCAGATAAAGAGCGCAGTTCGGTATTGGCAAAACCACCGCCCATGGCTACTTTAACAGTTGGGTAATTTTTCTTTATCCATTGGCCGCAACGTAGTGATGTGTATAAATTACCTGGGAATGGAACCGAGATGGCAACCATTTTCGGTTGCACAACTTCCATCTTCTGCTGTAAAATATCAATCAGTATTTTATCAAGATAAGTGTATGGCTGTTGCAGGGTATTGTACAATTCATCAAAACTATTGGCACTTCTTCCCAGCCTTTCTGCATAGCGGCTAAAACCAAAATGTTCGTCAACGGTTTCTTTTATCAGGTCGCTTAAATCCTCCAGATACATCGTTGCCAGGTGCTTGGCTTTATCTTGCGTACCCATATTGCCGAAAGCCCATTTCAAATCATCTAATTGAGCAAAGCGTTCGGCTTCGGGTAAAAAATCTCTTTTGCAAATAAGGTGTGCAAGGGTAGGGCTTTTGCCTTGCAAAAACAACATCACGGCATCAATGGTATTTATATAATCATCCTGCAGGGCAATTATTCTTGCTGCATTTGTGGAGTGTTCTTTTTGCAGTGTATTAATTTCTGTAAATAAGTTTTGTAATCCTGTTTTTGAAAATAATGCCACCGTAACTTCAATCCCCAGATCGGCCTGAAAGGATTTGATGCTCTTTGTATTGAGAAAGCCCTTTAGGTAAGCCGTTGCCGGATATGGCGTGTTTAGCTGGGTGAATGGTGGTGTTATTAAAAAAACGGTTGTACTCATTGGGTGCAAAAATATTCTTTTTATTTCCTTCGGAAATATATAATTGCCACAGAAGCACCTAAACTCCATTTATTTGCTTCGCAAATGTTTTTTGCCGAAGGCAAAACCATTCAAGCTTCATGGCTCAATATTCTTCTGTAAATTGCAGCATGACTCCTGAACGAAACGAACGCCTTACATCTGTTTTAAACAAACGCCAACCCGATTTAACGGTGTTGCTCGAAAATGTTTTTGATCCACACAATATATCAGCCGTAATGCGAACCTGCGATGCGGTGGGCATGCAGGACATTTATATTTTGAACACAAAAATTCCTGCACATAAAAAATGGGGAGCCAAAAGCTCATCTAGTGCAGCTAAGTGGCTTACAGTGCATCAGTTTACAGATGCAAATGAGTGCTTTGCAGCGTTGCGAAAAAACTATGCAAAAATCTATACAACGCATTTAAGCAGCGATGCTGTTGGATTGCATGATCTGAATTTAACCCAACCTGTTTGCCTTGTTTTTGGAAACGAGCACAGCGGTGTTAGTGAAGATATTATTGCGATGGCCGATGGAAATTTCATCATACCGCAGGTTGGCATCATTAAATCGCTGAATATTTCTGTTGCCTGTGCAGTAAGTTTGTATGAGGCTTTTCGGCAGAAAAATAATGCAGGCCATTATGATAGTGTAAAACTGGAAGCAGAGCAATTATCAAAACTCAGGGAAGAATGGGGTTTTTTAGAAGATTGATAAACGGCCTACTTAATCTCCTTCATTTCCAATAACTTTATTGCATCAAAACTAATAGTATGAAGAAAATATTTCTCCCGGCATTGCTGTTGATTGGCATCAGTGTTTCTGCACAAATTAAAAAACCTTTAAACCATTCAGTTTATGATGGCTGGAAAAGCGTAGGCGAAAGAATGATCAGCAATGATGGCCTTTATGCAGTGTACGCCATTAATCCGCAGGAAGGAGATGGCGATTTGATTATTCAAAATATTGCTACGCAGGAGAAGAAAATAATAGCCCGTGGTTATGGAGCGGTAATTACTGAAGACAGCCGCTTTGTAGTTTTTAAAATAAAACCCATCTTCCAGGAAACCCGCCAGGCAAAAATAAAAAAGAAAAAAGCCGATGATATGACCAAAGATTCAATTGGTATTATTGAATTGGGTAAAGAAAGCCTGGTAAAATTTGCAAGAGTAAAGAGTTTTAAAACACCCGAAAAAGGTTTCGGTTATCTTGCTTATCAAATGGAAAAACCTTTGCCTGATACTTCCAAAAAATCAAAAAAGCCAATCATTGATTCATCCAAAGTAAATATTGATATGCTGGTTAAACTGGCCGATTCTGTTATCCGCAAATCAATGGAAGCTGTTAACGCACAAAATCTTACTAAAGAAGAAATGATTGGCGCTGCCAATAAAGCCGTAAAGGAAATTATTAAAAAAAGCAAAGATGAAATATATGTTACCGAAGATGTAACAAAAGATGCTGATGGAGATGAAGCTTCAGGTGCTGGTGCTGCAACAGAAGGAACTGATTTAATTGTAAGGAAGCTAACCGATGGCAAAGAAAAAACTTTTAAGCTGGTGAGTGATTTTGCTTTTGATAAAAAAGGAACAAAGCTCGTAATAAAAACCACTAAGGCCAGCAAAGACAGCAACAGCTTGGCTTTTGTGTTACTCTACAATCTTGCCGATGATAAAACAGATACCATCATGCGGAAATTAAATGATGCAAAAAATTTTGGATTTGATGAGGATGGAACACAACTGGCTTTTGTAGCCGAGCGGGATAGCAGCACAAAAGCACTACAGAAATTTTATAAACTCTGGTACTACGGCAGCGGACAGGATAGCGCAAAATTAATTGCAGAAAAAAATACCGTTGGCATGCAACTTGGTTTTACAATCAGCGAAAATGCTGCTGTAAAATTCAGCAGAGATGGAAAGAAATTATTTTTTGGCACTGCACCCATCACACCTGCAAAAGATACAACCCTGGTTGATTTTGAATTGGCACGATTAGATATTTGGCATTATAACGATGATTACCTGCAACCACAACAACTTAAAAACCTTGCTAACGAACAAAAACGCAGTTACACCGCTGTGATGAAACCCGGCGATGATAGAATAATACAGCTTGGCAGCGATGATGTAGAAAATATTACTCTTGTTGATGAAGGCAATGCAGACTGGGTATTGGCAGGAAGCACCAAAGGCAATCGTATTGCACTGCAGTGGGAGGGAAGAATAAAAAGCTCAGCTTACGCCATCAGCACAACCGACGGAAAAACAAGATTGATTAAAGCCAATTCAATTGGGAATTTTAATGCATCGCCTGCCGGCAAATATGTGTATTGGTACGAGCCTGATACCAAAAATTATTTTACCTGGAACAGCGCAACCGGCATTACCAAAAACATCAGCGATAAAATTAAAGAACCATTGTATGATGTAGAGAATGATGTGCCCGATTATCCAGGCGCAGCAGGTATTACAGGCTGGACAGCCAACGACCAATACATACTCATTAATGATGTGTACGATATCTGGCAGGTTGATCCTGAAGCTGCTGAACAACCAAAAAGCATTACCAATGGTTGGGGCAAGCATACTAAAACAGAATTTGCTTATATCCGTTTCGACAGGGAGAAACGTTTTATAGAACCAGATGAAACAATTGTATTGCGGGCGTTAAATAAATTAAGTAAGTACGCAAGTTTTTATTCAAAAAAAGTAAATGAAGTGGCCAATCCTACATTTATTTCCGGAGGCCCTTTTAGTTTCCCATCTGTTATCAAAGCAAAAAACGCCAATGCATATCTTGTGCAAAGAATGAATGTGAGTGAGTCAGAACTGTTTGTAGGAAACAATTTGTCAGCAGTTAATAAACTTACAGATATTGCAGCCCAGCAAAAAGATTACAACTGGCTTACTGCCGAATTAGTAAAGTGGAAAATGTTTGATGGCAAAATGAGCGAAGGGATTTTGTGGAAGCCCGAAAATTTTGATCCAAAGAAAAAATATCCTGTCATCTTTTATTTTTACGAACGTGATGCCGATGGATTGTATAATTACCGTGGCCCTGCACCAAGTGCATCCACAGTTAACGTACCATATTTTGTAAGCAATGAGTATTTAATTTTCGATCCCAATATTTACTATAAAGATGGTGAGCCAGGCAACAGCGCTTACAATAGTGTGGTAAGTGCTGCAAAACATTTATCAAAAATGCCTTGGGTAGATAGTACACGAATGGCCATACAGGGGCAGAGTTGGGGCGGCTATCAGGTATCGTATCTTGTAACTAAAACAAATATTTTTAAGGCAGCATGGGCTGGTGCACCGGTAGCCAACATGACGAGTGCTTACGGTGGAATCCGCTGGGGCAGCGGGTTAAACCGCCAGTTTCAGTACGAGCATTCACAAAGCCGCATTGGCGCCACGCTGTGGCAGCGGCAAGATCTGTATATAAAAAATTCGCCCTTATTTACAGCCGATAAAATTACAACGCCACTCGTAATTATGCATAACGATGCAGATGGTGCAGTGCCCTGGTACCAGGGCATAGAATTTTTTACAGCCCTGCGCCGCCTGAATAAAAAGGTTTGGCTGCTGGAGTATAATGGTGAAGATCATAATTTGGTTGAAAGAAAAAACCGTAAAGACCTTTCGGTAAGGCTTGGCCAGTTTTTTGATTATTATTTAAAAGATGCCAAACCTGCCAAATGGATTAAAGATGGTTTACCTGCAACCGATAAAGGAAAAGATTGGGGATTGGGCTTGTAGGAACATGCCTTTTGGCGTGTTCAATAAATTCGTCAAAGGCAATTTTCAACAGAACACGCCAAAAGGCGTGTTCCTGCATTTGTGTACCGGGCATTTGTAATGCTATTGGGCTGCGGTGGCGTCGCACTCTTGTACAGTTAAGCTTTGTTGGGCTTTTTACTAAACGTAAATGATATTATATTAAACTGGTTTACCCAAAAAATGCCATAACAGATTTGTTGCTATATTTACGCCTCATTTAAACTAATAATTTCTAATTCAATCAATCTGTATTTATGCGCAAACTAATCAGTGTAATTATCCTAAGCATATTTTTTTCTGTTTCTTATGGTCAATCAAAATATACCACCCGAGACAGTATAAATATGTTTTGCGACAAAGTTATGCAGACCCTTGTTGAGGGTAAATACTCAACAGCCGTGCAGATGTTAACGCAAAAATCTGTACTGGATGCCAGTGTAATAAATAATGTTGATAAAACATTGAACGATCAGATGCCTAACATTTTGCCATTTTATGGAAAAATACTCAGCTATGAGCTGGTAGAAGAAAAAGCACTGAAAAATGTATTGGTTCGCAAAAGATATATTTTAAAGTTTGAAAGTTATTTTCTGAGTTTTGATTTTGTTATTTACAACAATGGTACCGGTTGGACGGTATCTCACTTTTATTACAAAGACGAAACAAAAGAGCTTTTCTGATGATAACCGTTGATAAAAATATAAGTCTGGAATTTCTGGAAGAGATACATGCAGAATCGCTGCTTAACCTGGTTAATGCCAACCGGCAGTATTTAAGAGAATGGTTGCCTTGGGTAGATTACATGCAGACTGTTGCCAATTTTACAAACTATATCATTGATACAAAAAAACGTGCTGCCGAAAAAACTGATTTTGGTTATGCCATTATCATTGATAAAAATATTGTGGGCCGCATTGGATTGCACCACATCAATCACACAAACCGTATTGCTGAAATTGGCTACTGGCTTGCCGATGGCTGGCAGGGCAAAGGAATCATGATTAAGAGTTGCAACGCCCTCATCAATTACTGTTTTAAAGAACTGGGTTTAAACCGTATTGAAATTAAATGTGGTATTGGGAATGAAAAGAGTGGTGCCATTGCAGAAAAACTTCAGTTTAAAAAAGAAGGAATTTTAAAGCAGGCCGAACTGTTGAACGGAAAGTTTATTGACCTCTATCTCTATGCCATGCTGAAAGAAGAATGGCAGGTAATCAACCCTTAATAATGTCGTTGATGATATTGATATGATGTTTGGTATGCAGCTTTAGCATTTTTATGGTTGCTTTTAAATTTAGGTTGCCAAAATAAGGGTGTGTAAAAAAATGGCTTGGCTCTAAAGTATGCAACACTTCAATTCTGTTTTTCAATAATTCAAAATCCTTTTTCAATACATCTGTATTGAATATTTCTTTTGGCATAACCCTATCAGGTGCCTTTGCTTTTCCTCTGGGGATTTTGTTGCGTGTGTAAACTATAAATTTAAGTAAGCTGAATTTATATCTATAATCTGCCGGGTTCGATTTTTCAACCGCAGATATAATTTGAAAAGCAACCAGTAAACTATGCTGTATATGCCAGCCAACGGGCGTTTTGGAAACATTGCTGTTTGTTTTTTCGCTGTGTGGTATTTTTGTTTCCAGTTCGTTTATAAGTTCAGATAATCTGGTCATTGGATGATGCGGCTTTATATTTTCTATTGCTAATATTGTATTGTAAATTTTTGTGTAAATATAAAGCGGTATAAATAAATGGGGGGTGCTAATTTATTTATTGCACTTTAATTGCAGTCTGCTTAGTTATTGCAGGCGTTTGTTTTTTTGCTGCATTGTGGAGCCTGTGCTGAGTAAATCCAAAGCATTGTTATCTTGTACTGCATAGTATTATTGAACTTTTAAGGTAGCGGATTGGGGCTCGTAAAACATGAGCCCCAATCGGCTGCGATACTTTCACAAAAATCTATGTTGTGTGCCGTTTTTATGGACTAATTTTGATATTTGTAAATGAACCTGAAATAGAAGTGTTTTGATTGGCAGCATTTACTAATGTTGCTGAAAAATTGCCAGTCAATTTGCTATTTGAATTTGATGTAATTGTTAAAGTTCCGGTTGTAGTTGCTAAGTTATCTCCATTAGGATCTACAAAATAAATAGTGTTTGGTAAATTACTAGTTAAATTGTAACTCCCAACATTTAATGAACTTACAGAAATTCTCGGCCCAGTTCCTGCGGAATTAATTGTTGAACCTGTTCCTCCAATAATATTTGATCCAGAACCTAAACTTTGAATAAAAGCTTCTTTATAATTACCGGTATAGTTGGTTCCATTCCAAGTCCATGTAAAGGCATCTGAAGTACTTGACTTTTTGCATGCCTGCATTATTGACAATAAAATAAAAATACTAATAAATACATTGAGCGTTTTCAGAAAATTTGTCTTCATGATATTATTTTTATAAGCGGATTCATTTTAAAAATGAAGTGTCAAAAAAATATTTATTTACAAAGGTTGAGTTCTCTTTAAAATGGCAAACAACTTTTAAATATACGCTACTTATTTATTTGCTAAAAACTAATTATCGGGAGAATCATGTACAAGCCAATTTCTACAAAACGCAGTTAAAGCTCCCCAATGATATGCGGTACAAGTGAGTGACACAACGATGTAAAATCAGGGAACAAATGTTGGTCCCCCCCCCAAAAAATATCCAATTTCTCGACTTCGCTCGAAATTAGCATTTACACATTCTTCGACTTCGCTCAGGACTGATTAAATAGTTCTGCTCACATCAAAATTTTCAAGCTCTTTACTTACTGCATTTAAAAATGTAGAGCCCAATGCACCATCAATAATGCGGTGGTCGTAACTGAGGGAGATGTACATCATGTGGCGGATGGCAATGCTATCGCCCTGCGGGGTTTCAATAACCATGGGGCGCTTTTTAATGGCGCCCACAGCCATAATGGCCACCTGTGGCTGGTTAATTATGGGCGTACCCATAATGCTGCCGAATGTACCCACGTTGGTGAGTGTGAATGTGCCGCCGGTTGTATCATCGGGGCGTAGTTTGCCGGTACGTGCTGCATTTGCAAGGCTGTTAACCTGTTTTGTAAGGCCGGTAAGATTTAGCTGGTCGGCATTTTTTATAACGGGCACAATTAAATTGCCGCTTGGTAAAGCAGTTGCCATACCAATATTGAGATCTTTTTTTATAATAATTTTATCACCATCAACACTGCTGCTGAGCATGGGGTATTTTTTAATGCACTTTACAATGGCTTCAATAAACAGCGGCGTGTAGGTAATTTTTTCGCCTTCTCTTTTTTCGAAATCTTTTTTTACTTTTTCTCTCCACATAACTAAACCGGTAACATCGCACTCGGCAAAACTGGTTACATGTGCACTGGTATGTTTGCTATCAACCATGTGCTTTGCAATGAGTTTGCGCATGCGATCCATTTCAATTACTTCTACATTGCCGGTGTAGAGTGCAGGAACGTTGTTGGTGGTTTGTGGTTGGTTGTTTGTGGTTTGTGGTTGTGGTGCTGCAACAACAACGGTTTGTGGTTGCTGGCTTTG
>JAYURK010000194.1:0-8860 GCA_043756235.1 Ferruginibacter sp.
GTTGCTGTTGCATTTAATACCGCACCAAAATTTTCTATCTTCAATACATCAGTTAAAAACTCAGTGAATTCGTAAATGCGTTTGCTTAAATCTTTTACCTGATTATGCTGAGAAGAGTTTTCAAAAAGTTTTGCATAATAATTTCTTACAAAGCCCACACAGCTTGCACTTGGGGCCACAATATAATCGGCGCCTTCAAAATCTTTTAAAAATTTGCTGCATACCGTTCTTGCTTCATCCCAAAAGCCGGCATTAAAAGCGGGTTGGCCGCAACAGGTTTGGTTGGTATTGTACACCACTTCGCAGGTTGCTTTTTCCAAAACCTTAATCATGTTAAAAGCTGTTTGCGGATACAGCTGGTCAACAAAACAAGGTATAAATAATTGAACTTTCATAGCCTGATGCCCCAAACCCCTGAAGGGGCTTACGAAGGGTATAAATATTTTAATATCTTTTCAAAAATCGATTTATTGGTTTTAAGAAAAGCAAATAGCTTTTCAAATTTGTGAACGCTAAAGCCCCCTTCAGGGGGTTTGGGGGCTTTTGCTTATCATCTTCAACGCTGTAATAGCGGCCTCGGCTCCTTTGTGCCCGTGTTTGCCGCCGGTTCTTTCATCAACCTGTTGCTGGTTATCTACAGTAAGTACACCAAAAATTGTGGGCACCGGCAATATTAAATTCAATTGCACAATACCATCGGTTACTGCTTTGCATACATAATCAAAATGTGGTGTATCGCCTCTTAACACACATCCCAATGCAATAAACACACAGGGTTTATCATCTTTGTATTTATGCTGCTCCCAATATCTTTTAATACCAAAGGCCAGTTCAAAGGCACCCGGCACCGTTACCGTCATGTATTTTACTTTGAATTCTTTTAAAATTTTAATGCAGCCTGCTTCCAGTTTATCAATCGTATCTGCATTCCATTCGGTTCGCACTATTACAACACAGGCATCCTTGTTTAGTTGGATGCCTGCAGTGTTATATAAATTATTTGATTGTGTGGACATGATACGTTGTGAATGGGTAATAACAATAGGCAATGGGCAATGGGCAATGGGCAATTTTAAATGCTGTTCAAAGGATGAAATAAACACCTAAACTTCTAACCCCTAAACTCAAAACCCCTAAACTCTAAACCTCTAAACCAATCAACTAATAAACCAATCAACCAGTTAACCAATCAACCAGTTAACCAATCAACTATTTTAAAACCCCCAATTTAGCCAAATATTTATCTGCATCAAATTCAATCCTGTTGTTACGGAAATACTCCGGCGAAATATCATCTTTAATTTGCTGGTAGTATTCAATGGCTTCTTTGTTTTTACCGGTGGCTTCGCAAAACATAGCCGCTCTTGATAAAGATAAAAACTTAGTACTTTCATCTTTAGGGTCTGCCGCATCAATAGCTTTTTTATAATTGCTTAATGCGTCGTCATTCTTTTTTTGTTCAGCATAAGCATCACCCAGCATACGGTAAGCAGCACTTTGTATTTGGCCTGCACCATTGCCATCAAAATCTTTTAAAAATTTAATGGCCTTATCAAATTCTTTTAAATGTAAATAGCAGGCGCCAGCAATAAACTGGGCACGGTTGCCGGATGGTGTACCGCCATAATTTTTTATTACAGATAGTAAACCGGTAACTTTTATATTATCAACAACACCTCCATTTAAAACCATACCCACGGTATCTTTAGGAAAGCTGGAAGCGGCTGCCATTTTACCAAATAATTTTTCTGCAGGAAAAATAAGATCATCGGCTTTTGCTTCGTTAGGTAATTTTACAAAATTTACATAAGCCAGCCATCCGCCAATTAAAATAATAACAGCACTGCCCACATAAATAATAGGTTTGCTGAATTTTGCCCAAAATCCTTTTGCCCTTTCTACCACATCATTGCTTTCCACCGGGGGAAGGGTAACTTTTGTTTCTGCCATTGTATAAAATGTTTATTTTAAATTTTAGTTTTGGTAAAAATATTTTTAGCTGCTGCTTATTAATCCATGATAAATGGATAATCCTGCTGCACATATACATCTTTCAGCAATTCATCATCATTGGGCCATGGGCTTTCTTCAGCAAACTGCACACTTTCTTCCACTTCTTTTTTAACCCTTTCATTTATTACTTCAATATCTGCATCAGCAACTTTATACTGCTCTTTCAAAACATTTAATACATGATCGATAGGATCTTTTTCTTTGTACTCTTCCACTTCATCTTTACTGCGGTATTTTTGAGGGTCGCTCATGCTGTGCCCTTTGTAACGATAGGTTTTTATTTCTAATAAAGTTGGTCCGCCTTTTTCTCTTGCCCTGTTGGCCGCTCTTAAAACTGCATTGTGTACATCTTCGGGGCTCATGCCATCCACCGCATCGGCAGGCATATCGTAGGCATCGGCCAGTTTATAAATATCCAAAGTTTTACTGGTACGGGCAACCGAAGTACCCATAGCATAATGATTATTTTCGCAAATAAAAACAACAGGTAAATCCCACAGCATGGCCATATTAAATGTTTCATGCAGCATGCCCTGCCTTGCAGCACCATCACCAAAAAAACAAAGGGCCACATTATTGGTGCCTTTATATCTTTCGGCAAATGCTAAACCTGCACCAGTACCAATTTGTGCACCTACAATACCATGACCACCAAAAAAGCCAACATCTACACCAAACAAATGCATACTGCCGCCTTTACCTTTACTGCAACCGGTGGCTTTACCATATAATTCGGCCATGCTCGATTTAGGTGTTACACCTTTTGCAATGGCAAGGGCATGACAACGGTAAGCGGTTATAAATTTATCAGTGGGGTTGGTTGCGGTCATGCATCCGGCAGCTACAGCTTCTTGCCCGATATACAAGTGGCAGAAGCCCCTGATTTTTTGCATTCCATACAATTGACCGGTTTTTTCTTCGAACCTGCGCAAAAGCAGCATCAGTTCGTACCAGTATAAATAAGTTTCTTTAGAAAACTTTGTTGCCAAGGCTTTAAATTTTAGGCGGCAAAGATAAGGGTTTTACAATTTGAGTTTATCAATTTAAAAGCTGTTTTTAACGAAGCAGTAATACTGTGCCGCTAAATACAAAAGATTGCCCTGAAACATTTTTAAATATAATTTGATAAACATAGCTGCCGCCCTGTTGTGGTTGTTGTTTAAATTCACCGTTCCAGCCTTCTTCATAATTAAAAGAAGCAAAAACCTGCTGTCCCAGCCGGTTAAATATTTTTAGCTGGTAAGCGGTAATCTCCCGGTTGATGGCTGGTTTAAAAATATCGTTTTTACCATCTTTATTTGGCGTAAAGGCATTGGGCACATTTACCGGCATGCAATTAATTTCGATAATGGTAACCGTGTCGCTGCCGGTGCAATCATCTGCTGAAATAACATTTAAAAAGTATACACCGGGTTTTCTTATTTCTATTTGCTCACTTACTTCGCCGGTACTCCATAAATAATTTTTATAGCCCGGCACATTAAGTTTTAAAACATCACCGGTACATAACTGTTTACCGGTAGTTAAAAAATTTTGCGGCTGGGGCACTATTTTGTTTAAAGCAACACTGGCTACAGCACTGCAGTTAAACTGGTTGGTAACCCTAACTTTATATAACCCGGGGATTGATGCTGTAAAATTTTGTTGTGTACTTAAATCCTGCCACACATAACTGCTGAAATTGCCGGGGTTGAGTGTTAAGTTTTGCCCCTGGCAAATATTTCTGGCTGCACCCAATGTTGGTTTGGGCGATGGTTGAACCAGTAATTGTGTTATGGTTACCGAATCGCAGCCACTGCTTGTTTTAACTGTATCGTAATAAATGCCTGAGACGGTTTGTAATTTTCCACCGGCAAAATATTTTTCTCCATCACAAATATTTACGGGCAGGGTTTTAATAATTCTGTTAATGGTAAGGTTCAGGTAGATGAGGATACTGTCGCAACCAGCGGCGTTTAATACAGATTGTGTAAAACTGCCGCTGCTGTCATACACTTTATTATTAAGTACATAACTGCTGCAGGTGTTTATATTGAGTGTGTTTACAATAGCAGCGTTGGTACATTGCCGCAATTTTTGTATAAATATTTCACTCTCCCCTGCCGAAGTTAACTGGTAGTTTTCCATACCGGGATCAAAATCAACCGTGCCCTCAAAAGTGCCTCCAATGTGAATATTATTTTGCTGATCTGTCTTTATACAATAACCCGTTGAAAAAAATAAACCGCCGCATTGCGCAGCCCAAATAAAATTTCCGGCACTGCTGAGTTTTAACACAAAAATACTGGGGTCGCCAAAGGCAGCTAAATTAAAAGATGCCGTACCGGGATCAAAATCTACAGAACCATTAAAATGACCGGTAGTATAAATATTTCCGGCAGCATCTACATCCATAAAAAATGCTTTTTGAAAAGAAGGACCAGCAATTTGTTTTGCCCAAACCAACTCCTGGTTTAAAGTATACTTTGCAATAAATATATCATCATCGCCTGCGGCGGAACTTAATATTGCATTGCCCGATCCGGGATCGTAATCTGCATTGCCATCAAAATAACCGGTTATATAAATAGCGCCTGATTTGTCTATTTTTAAATTGGTGCACCTCACTTTTTCGTTGCCGCCTATGGTAATGGCCTTTACATAATCGCCGGCTGTGGTAAGTTTTAAAATATACCCATCGCCAAAGCCTGTTGCTGCAAAACTTGTTATGGCCGGGCCGGGATCAAAATCTGTTGCACCAAAAAAAAATCCGGCAGAGTACACATTGTCCTGGTCATCCAGCCCAATGGAATAAGCGGCCTCCGAGCCTGTACCACCAATTTGTTTGGCCCAAATAAAATTTCCACCGTTGGTAAGTTTGCACACATAAATATCTGTTTGCCCACGTGATGTTAAATTAAACACGCCGTTACCCGGGTCAAAATCTGCAGTGTTATCAAAGTAACCATTTAAATAAATATTATTTGCTTTATCCAGCACAATGGCATTACAGTAATCGTTACTGATGCCACCAATTCGTTTAGCCCAGTTGAAATTGCCATTATTATCCAGCTTACAAATAAAAATATCTTCGTTACCTGCCGAAGCTAAATTGGTAATGCCCGGGCCGGGGTCAAAATCTACGGTACCAAAAAAAATTCCGGTAATGTAAATGTTTTTGGCAGCATCTAAAGTAATGGCATAGCCGGCCTGGTACCTGAAATCGCCAATGCTTTTGGCCCAAACTAATTTACCTTCAGCCGATGTTTTAGAAATAAAAATATCTTCTGCCGCCGCGGCCTTTAAATTGTACACTCCCGGGCCTGCATCAAAATCTACAGTAGCAGAAAAAAAACCAGTAGCGTACACATTGCCTGCATCATCCAGCGTAATGGCCTGGCATACATCAAATGAACTGCCCTGCATTTGATTGGCCCAATCTAACTTTACGGTTTGGCCAAAAGCAAAACCATGCAGCGCCAGTAAAAGCAGTATTGAAGCGATAGATTTCACAATAGTATTTAACGGGAAAAACTTATAAAAGGTTTCGTGTAGCGAAAAAAAAATTGACCACTTTTTTTAAATATACGTAATTTTTTACAGTATATATGGCACCTGCATTTCTTATCTTGCAGCCCCAATGTTTCAAATTAATAATATCTCCATTACCCAGTTTAAAAATTACCAGCTGGCCTCATTTAGTTTTACTGAACGGGTTATTGGCATTTGTGGTTTAAATGGAAAAGGCAAAACCAATTTGCTTGACGCCCTGTATTACTGCTGCTTTACAAAAAGTTATTTTAGTAAAACCGATGCCTTAAGTGTGCAGTTTACTAAAGATGGTTTTAGGCTGGAAGGTTTATTTAATACCCTTGGAGAAGATCAAAAAATAGTTTGCATAAACCGTGGTACAGGAAAAAAAGAATTATTTTTAAATGAAGTGCCTTACGAAAAAATGAGCCACCATATTGGTAAATTTCCGGCGGTAATGGTGGCACCAGATGATATTGAATTAATTACCGGCGGCAGCGAGGAACGCCGCCGTTTTATAGATACCGTTATAAGCCAGATGGATGCCGAATATCTTGCACACCTAATACAATACAATAAAGTTTTGCAACAGCGTAACAGCTTATTAAAACGATTTGCAGAGCAGGGTAAAACCGACTGGCCACTTTTGGAAGTACTGGACGAACAACTTATGGCGCCGGGAAAATATATTTATGCGGAACGAAAAAAATTTACGGCTACTTTAATTCCGCTGGTGCAACAGTTTTATAACCAAATTGCGGGTAATATTGAAACGGTAACGCTGCAATATGAAAGCCATTTAAACACCGGCGATTTTGAAACAGTGATTAACCAATACCGCCAAAAAGATTTTATATTGCAGCGCAGCAATGGCGGTATACATAAAGACGATTTGAGTATGCTGCTGAATGATAACAATTTTAAAAACACGGCATCGCAGGGGCAGCGCAAAAGCTTATTGTTTGCCTTAAAACTTGCCGAATTTGAACTGTTGAAAACCAGCAAAGGTTTTGCACCGTTGCTTTTTTTAGATGATGTTTTTGAAAAACTGGATGATAAAAGGATGCAGCAGTTATTGCAATGGGTGTGCAAAGAAAATACCGGCCAGGTATTTATTACAGATACGAACAGGGAAAGGCTTGAAAAAGCGTTTAAGTCCCTCCCCTTAAAATACCAGTTGATCGAAATGTAGTTATTAAAGTCTGAGAATGTTTACTTTTACACCCTTTAAAAAAGCAAAATGAAAATATTATACCTTTCTGTTTTATTATTAATTTTTCTAGACTCTAATTCCCAAACAGTTATTAAAATGAAAAAACAAGGTGGAGTCTCAATCATTCCATGTAAAGTTAATGGGTTAGGCCTCTCATTTATTTTTGATACAGGAGCATCAGATGTTTCTATCTCGTTAACAGAAGCGAATTTTATGCTAAAGAACGGGTATTTAGAGTTATCAGACATTCTTGGCACCGCTAAATATTCAACTGCTGATGGTAGTTTAAATGAAGGAATTATTATTGTTATAAAGAATCTTGAAATAGCGGGCTTAAAAATGAAAAATATAAAAGCCTCGATAGTAAAAAATCTTAATGCTCCACTTCTTTTAGGGCAGTCTGCTATTAGCAAACTTGGTAAAATTCAACTTGACTTAACAGAAAATACCTTAACAATATTAAATGGGAAAGGGCAATATGATTATTCTAACTACGATGAGCCCAAGTACACAATAAAGAATAAAGAAAAAGATTTAACTAGCATTGAGGTCAACTCTATAATAAACGGAATAAATCTTTATGTTAAAGGCTTTAAAATTAAAGACGCCTATTTAATTTTTGAAGATGGAACAAAAGTGCCCTCTGATAATAAAATAGGCCTTAGCCAACAGGTAAACTTAAGGATCATATTAACTACAGGCTTTAAGGAAGAAGATGGAAAAGTTTATCCGGGTGGCACAGAAACTATTGTGCTGAGCAGTGGTGAAAAAATATTAGAGTCGGATGATCTTTTTGCAGCCTACGATATTACCGGTGTAAGCCCGGCAGATGCAAAGTATTTAACCTTTAAAGCGGTTATAACCGAGATGAAAGATAAAACAAAATTTATCACGGTTTCCTTCAGGGTATGGGATAAAAAAAGCAAAGCCAACGAAATTACCGGATCATACAAATTGTATATAAAATAATTATGGCAGAAATTTCTTTACAGGATGCGATTCAGCAATTTTTACAAAAAAGCCGTTTAAAAACTGGCATACAGGCTTTGCGTATAGAAGATATTTGGGAACAGGTGATGGGAAAAACTATTGCCAAATACACCGATAAAATCCAGATCATTAACCATACCCTTTATATAACCTCTGCGGTTGCCCCGCTAAAAAATGAGCTGCTCTATCAAAAAGAAAAAATTATTGAAAGGGTAAATGAGGCCCTTGGCGAAAAGCTGGTGAAAGAAGTGGTGATAAAATAGGGATTAGGGATTAGGGATTTTGCGAAAGATACTTTCAATTTTTGTTTAAGCTACATTGATAATCTATGTGAAACTTTTTTTCAATTTCAATGATTATCTAACGGCCGTATGGTATAACCCTCCTTGCGCAATAAAGCAATCAGGCCCATTTTGCCTATTAAATGCCCTGCACCTACTGCCACAAAAACACTTTCTTTTTTCATTATCGGTTTTAATTGCACTACCCAGTTTTTATTTCTTCTGTCAAGTAAAATATCCTGGTTTTCAGCCATGCCAAATTCACTTTTGCTGAATAATTTTTCAATCTCTTTTAATTGCTGTGTTTTATAAACGTTCACCATAGTATCAAAATATTTTCTGTATGCCTGCAGGCTGTCGATTGTTTTTAATAATTCTTTTGCCTGTTGGGTGTAAGGTATACTATCAAAAACTGCGGCCTGAAACGCCATCGTTTCCAATCCTTTTATTTCTTTTTTACTGGTCTTGGCAATTTGCATCAGCTCCTGCTCTACCCCGCTCATGGTTTTGCACGGCAACATTTTAGGGTACAGCATGGCCATTAAAAAAAAGGGTTTCATTTTTTGAAACATGCCCATACTCATGCGCAGCGAGTCTTTAAAAAAAATTTCTACTTTATTATATTCGTCTGTTGTATACAACTTTTTTAAAGTACTGTCACCCTTCATATTCATCAGCATCATGCCGCCCAGCAACATCGCCGGATCGTCCATATCCATTTCCATATAAATAGTATTGGCCAATTGTACAGCCGTAGTTAACTGGCTGCCAAACGGAATATCATCTTTACAAATTAAATGAAATGTGCCAAACAAATAACTGGGTTTGCTTAGGTTTTTACCGCTTACTTCCC
>JAYURK010000195.1:0-8780 GCA_043756235.1 Ferruginibacter sp.
GCTTTCGATATTTACTATTCGACATCTACCAAAGTTAAGGCATAGCCATCAGTACATTACCACCGCCCAAGGCGGTGGTTTTTTAAGAAAAAATAAAAATATGCAGCAGGTGTAACAGCATAAAAAATATTTACTATAATATTAATAATTTAGTGCTGCAATTGCAATACCATTTAGTGGCGATTAATTACACCTACATTTTTTTTAACTGGCTCATTGTTTTAAGATCGTACACCACTATTTCATTTTTATCTGTCTTATCATACTTACCATTATTGTTGGTATCATTGTAACCCGTAATTACAATTACACCGGTAAGGCGGTTAACAATCCAAAAGCTGGCAAAAAACCGGTCTTCGGTAACCTGTATCCTTTCTTTACCATTGGTAGAACACACAAAAATTTGCTTGGGATCGTTCCAGTCTATGCCTTTATTACCATCCAGGTTTAGGGTGTTAGCCGAAATAATTAAACGGTTTATATTTAAACTGTCAATTTTTACCTGTTCAATTTTTTCTATAAATGCATCTTTCGGAAAATCCATTTGCACTGTTTCGCCGTTAGCCGTATTTATAAACAGCAAAAATTTATTTTCTGTTTGCATTTTACTCCTGTTTTCCATCGAGGCCAGCACATAACCGGTGCCCTCTACATTGGTGAGTTTATTATAGGCCACATAATTATTTTTATCCTGTGCGGTGGCAAACAGGCTAAGCATAGTAAATAAAACAACCAGGCATTTTTTCATTATAGAAATTTTAGTGTGGTAAAGTTTTTTCAGAAATATACTGAAAACCCGGATCATAATCTGTACAAAAAGATAAATAAAATGTTGTCTCAAAAAATACCAGCGATTGCAATTTTGAGTTTATCTAAAATTGCAATCGCTGGTAAACAAATCTATAAACATTTCAAAAAATCAATGTAACATTTCTGTCTGCATTGAAGGCAGCTTCTATCTATTTTATTTTTTTAAGCGCTCATAAAACTCTACCCCTGTTTCCCCATTCTCTGTAAGGGTTTGCTTATAGGCATCTGTACCCGTCATCTCAATAGCAATGTCAAAACTTTTGCCTCTTATAGAGCTATAAGTGGATGCTATTACATTCTCTTTAATTTTATTGGCACCTTCGCTGGTAAAAGTTCCAAAGCCCATACCGGTATGCAGTTTATTGGCAGAGTCTTTATAAGTATGTCCAAAAATAAAATGCCCTGCATAGTATGTTTTATATTGTGTTGCCGTACGCATGGTGGTATCTTTTCCTTTTATAGAATAGGCCTTCACTTCCTTCCAGGCTCCATCCAGTGGCGATGCAGCAGCTGTGCCTGCAGCATCATAGGCTTCGGTAAGTTTTACTTTTGTGTTATTCGACATTACAATTTCAGGTATAACTTGCTTATATCCTTTATCCGTCTTTTCAATTAACAGGGTAAAAATACCGGGGTTATCGCTGGCTGCGGTATCGGAAGCGTTGTAAATAACATTCTCTTTTATTTTACCGGAATCTAAACTGTACGTTCCAATTCCAAAGCCCGATACTGAATCGGCAGGATTTACATTGGCATACATCATGTAATCGGGGGTGTAAATTTTTAATTGTTTCAAGTTTGTATACGTGGTATCCATTTTACCATCGTTTACAGATTGTGAAAGCATGGTGTATGCACCTGTTATACTCATCGCTTCATTTTTTGTTGGTGTACCGGTATTGTTGCAGCTACAAATAACGGCAAGCAATACAATTGCAGTAATTAATTTCATTTTGTAAATTGGTTTAAGGTTTAAAAAAATAAGGGTGCAGGTAAAAGTTAAAGACGCATTTAAATAAGGGAGATTAATTAAATCTTGAAGGTGGAGAGATTGTAGCCTGTGTAAGGTATAAAAAATTTATTACGAAGTATATTTTTTTTGGAACATTCGCCAATCAGCCATTTATAAATAACCTAACGCAAAAGACTGCAGTAGATACCGTTTATTTTTAAAATGGATTTTAAAAGTAACGGCATAAATTTTACAAATTTATTTGTAAAACACTGTCGGCAGATTGAACATTTATAGATTTTGTTATGGCACTGTTTTCAAGTTGAATGTGCAGGGTATAAGTGCCGGGTATTACAATGCCCGATACAAAAAACTCTCCCTGCCCGTTAGAGATAGAGGCAATATCGTTAAACTCATTGCTGCCGCCGGTTATCATTACCGCCGCATCTGCCACAGGCATACCATCTTTATCTTTTAAAATTCCTTTAACCGATCCTTTTGTTTCCATATTTATTTTTTTTGGGACTGAAATAAAATAAAAAAAAATTACAGCAAAAAGAAAGGAGGACAAAATGAGTATCCACCATTTCGTCCTCCGGTTGTTGGTTGTTATAAACCTTGATTTTTCCATAGCTGTATATTATTGAACACAGGCGTAACTATCCGGGTTGCCGAATTGCCGGAAAGATGGCCGTTAGTATGTATGCCCACGCAAGTGCGTACATCGCCAACTTTTGCCCATACAGGAGCACCGCTTTGTCCACCCATCGTATCAATATCATACCTGATAACCCTGCTACTTACCGCTTTTGGTTTAAGTGCCATAAACCATTGCTGATCGCCTTTTCTAAAGGTTTGTTTATCGCCGGGATACCCTGAAAGATTAAGTACAGAAGCCATTAAGTAGGCATCGGTTTTTACACCAAAACCAAAATAGCCTGTAACATCGCCAGGGCGATAGCTGGTGGGTAAAATAATAGCCCCGTAATCAAAGTCACGGTTTTTACTGGTCGTCCAGCCAGTTACACTTCTTAAATTACCACTAACGCCAGAACCATAGGGCTTGGCCGCAGCATTACACCCGGGTATTACTTCAACACTTTTTGCCCAGCCGCCATGATCGTGCATAAAAACACAATGCCCTGCAGTAATTACTGTACGGGGAGACACCAGCCAACCGGTACCAATCCATTGAGAATTATCCTTAGCCGTAATACGTAAAGAACAAATGGCACGCCATGGATAAATGGTAGTGTTTAAAATACGAACCCTGTTATCAGCACCAATTATTACCTCCTGTGCTTCCGAACGCATTTGAGGAATCAGCTCAGGATAGCTGGCATAAAAGGCATCCAGTAATTCAGTGTTTGTTTCGGTCAATTCAAAACCAGTTTCTTCCATACTGGTATCGCCTTCGGCAGATTCTGTTTCTAATTTACTAAACACTTCTTTATCACCTTCGCCCGGCCTTAAAATAGTAATACCTTCTACTTCCTCCACTTCCGTTTCAGAAAGTTCAGGATACTGCGAAGTACCTTCTATAAAGTTTTGAGCAAAAGTTGTTTTGGCTTTACCGTAGGATGGAGTTTCAGTTAATGCTTCTGCATGGGAGTGCCCATTGCCGTTTCTTTCAGAAATGCTTTTTGATTTCATAACATAAAATTTAACGATGAAAAAATAGATTAAAAAACGGGCGTTTGTAATTCTGAAACGGCATCAAAAAATATTGCGCAGGTAAATGGTATGCTGCACAAAAGAGAGATTTTACTTTGGGTGTATTAAAACTTTGCTGGTATTCCTTCATTCAGCAATTATAGCAAACTGTACCTGATATGGATACCGAAATAAAGCTGCAATAAATATATAAGTGAGGTGCTTAAAATAATGCAGCTAAAAATGGTATTAACGCCCTGCTGTTACATCCAACTTCAGTTATTAAGAGAGAAAAACTGAATTTTGATTATGCTATAATCCTGTACTTTTTTTCGAAACCATCCATTACAACAATCACTTAATTTAAAAGTACAAGATAAAATATATAATTGCAAGCTTATTTGCAAGTTTTTTTTAGCACATTTTTATAAGATGCCGGCAAGTGAATTTTGTGGTAACCAAAAGGCTAAAAATAAATGTTTATTAAAAAGAGGTATAGAAATGTTTAAAGCCACTGCTTCGGTTTAAATAAAATTACCGGTTGATAAAAAAATAAATTAGTTGTAACTTTAAAAGGCGTTTAAAAATTGTACCGTCAAGCTCATGCAACAGGTAAACAATTCTGGCGGCAGGCATTACCCCAGGTGGCTGATACTATTCAGGGTATTACTGGGCTTATGCCTTTTAATAAAAGGCATAAGCTTTATACAGCATAATGTTATACTGCAAAGTTTAATTGCTACTTCCGCTTTTATTAAAAACGCAATTTGGCTAAACAGTTTTATACCATGGCTGCACCTGCTGGGTGGCAGTATGATTATTGCGGGGCTGTTTACAAGGTTTTGGAGCCTGGTGCAAATACCAATACTTGCGGGAGCGGTAATTTTTGTAAATGCCCGGGAGGGATTTTTTGCAGGCTCATCCGATTTATTATTTTCATTGATAATTCTGGTATTGCTTATTTTCTTTTTTGTAAAAGGCGGCGGGCCTGTATCGTTAGATAATTATTTTAGGAAATACGCAAAAAATAACAGGGCATAAAAAATTTACACCTTTGTTTTTTTGGGTTTAAGTAATTTAAAATAAGTAACGTTAAACCTGTTGCCCACTATTTCACCCTGCACCTCCGCCTTACGGATAGCATTGCAAAATCCGTCTTTGGCATGGGCATCGCCATGCTCATCTATCTTAGTACCATCAACAAAATAAGATTTGCCATCAATACGTATGGCCAAATCACAACTTTCTCCCTTTAAGCCCAACTTACATTCGCCACATGCAACCTCAACAATTTGTATTTTTTTGCCGGGGTCGGGTTTATTAACCGTATTCTGGCTATACACCGCCGTTAGCAATAAATTAAAAAGCAAAATCAGCATAATTTTTTTCATCACAATTATTTTAAAATTTGATTGTAGCATAACTATTTATCCTTAAAGTTAGCAAATTCGAGGCAGATATTGGGCAGTTGTGCAAGATTTTCCCCAAATAATAAGCCGCCAAACAGATTTTTACACCAATATTTTTATGGACTGGTTTTTGAAAATTTAATGGTACATCAACAATCAAATATTTAAACATGAAAAAATTACTTGCACTGATTATAATGGCGCTGAGCTTTACTTTTACTGCACAAGCCCAGAATAAAGAAAAAGTTGAAGTTAAAAAAACCACCACTGTTGCCCAAAAAGTAAAAAATCCCTTTACAAAAAACAAAAGTTACAAAGGGTATAAAGTAAAACATAAACATCCATACGGCCGCAAGCATGTAAAAAAAGTAAATCATCAAACTGGCGAAGTAAAAATAAAAACTGATAATTAATTATAAAGAAACATTATTTGCTGTTTCCCCTGCGGTTTTTGTTTTTCTTTTACTGCCGGGTTTGTAAAGCAAATGCTTTAAAAGAAAATACAGGTTACACATGAATTTAAAAAAACTTTGCTGAATAAGTTAAGAATTTGTTTTCTTATTTTATCAGCAAAGTTTTTTTTATTGGGTGCGGCCAATAAAATTACCGGCAAACACCTGCAGTAAATTATTTATTGCACATGCTTATTAAAAAAATCAATCGTTCTTTGCCAGGCTAATTTTGCTGCAGTTTCATTATACCTGGCAGGTGCGGTATCGTTATGAAAAGCATGGTTAACGCCTTGGTACAAATACAATTCATAATTTATTTTATTATTTTTAAGGGCTTCTTCATAGGCAGGTATACCGGCATTTACTCTTTCATCTAGCCCACCATAATGTAATTGTATTGCAGCTTTTATATTTTTCACTTCTTCGGCCGCAGGCTGGCGACCATAAAAAGCAACCGCAGCTTTTAATGCAGGCATTTTTACTGCAAGATTATTAGCCATTGCCCCACCCCAGCAAAATCCAACACAACCAGTTTTACCATTAAAATCTTTACGGGTGGCCAGATAGTCAAAAACATTTATAAAATTTTGCAAGTTATCGTCTGCTTTTAATTCCTGAAATTTTTGCCTTGCTTCGTCCTCATTATTAATTACGGCACCAATGGCCGATAACGCATTGGGTGCTATAGCCAAAAAACCAGCAGCTGCGGCACGGCGGGCCACATCTTCTATATGTGCATTTAAACCCCGGTTTTCGTGAATAATTATGATGGCAGGATATTTTTTTTCTGCCTTTGGCCTTGCTACATATGCCTCCATTTTACCCGGCACACCGGGGTAATTTATTTTTTCGGTAAACAAATCGTCAGCCGGAGTAATATGCATATTAGCCGCATTAACTTCTATTAAAGGTAATACTGACATGGCGGCTGTAAAGCTGCCGGTAATTAAAACCAGGCGACGCAAGAACTCTCCCCTGCTTAAAGGTATATGCGTATAATCGTCGTAAAGATTAATTATATTCTGATCCATATCGGTAATTTTTGAGGTTCAATATTAAATTTTACAAAATGTACAGCAGCATCTGCTAATTTTATTTATATAGATTGAATAACTTTTTATATTTTTTTTCCAGTTGCCGCCCAAAATATTCCGGCATACAAATGATTTAAAAAAGCAGCATCATTGTAAATGGAAGGTAAATGCCCTAATGCAGTATAAAAAGAACGGCCACCATCAAAATTATGATACCATGCCACCGGATGCATTTTGCCCATGCCCATTGCCTTTTTTTCGCCCCACTGTGTTTTAGGTTCATAAGAAGTTTCATCAACTGCCAGGATATAATTAAGGCCGGCAATTTTTTCAGGTCCAAATTCGTACCACTCATCCGTCCACAATTTATTATTTTCAAAACCCTGCAGCCCGGGAAATTTACTATCAATAATATTTAACCGGGCAGTTTGTATGGCCGGGTGAATTTGAAACATTCGGCCCACCAGTTTATTATACCATGCCCAATCATACTCAGTATCGGATGCACTGTGTATACCCACAAAACCTTTACCTGATTGTATAAACCGTTCCATTACTTTTTGCTGTGTACTGTCAAAAATATCGCCTGTGGTATTTAAAAATATTATTGTTTGAAATTGTTTCAGGTAATCGTCAGTAATGCCATTCGGGTTTTCCAGCAGCACCACATCAAAGAAATTTTTTACGCCCAAATCTTTAATGGCCAGCACACCGTTATGCAACGACTCGTGATGCCAGCCTTTGGTGGTAGTTACCAATAATGCTTTAAATTGTTTTTGCTGTGCTGCTGTAGTATTCAGCAATGTAAACAGCAATAGTAAAATAACAAAACCGCTTTTTATTGATGCCATCAGGAAAGTTTTATATGGTTAAAAAAAAATAAAAATGAAACATTAATGATACAACTTTTTTTACAACTGCAACATTTTAATCCAGTCAAATACCAAAGCTGTTTTTATCATTACAAATGATATGTACCTTTACCGTATACAAAAATAAAACTGGTAATGGACTTTATAGATTATTATAAAATTTTGGGTGTTGATAAAAATGCTACAGCCGATGACATTAAAAAAGCTTACCGCAAATTGGCCCGTAAAATGCATCCCGATCTTAACCCCAATGATAAGGAAGCCCACCATAAATTTCAGCAAATTAATGAAGCCAATGAAGTACTGAGTGATGAAGCTAAGAGAAAAAAATATGATCAGCATGGAAAAAACTGGCAACATGCCGATAAGTTTGAAGCGCAACAGCAATCACAATCCCGGTCACGTTACAGCGGTGCCCGGTTTGAAGGAGATGATGACAGTGATTTTTCCAGTTTTTTTGAATCGATGTTTGGCCAAAGCGGCAGGCGCAGCCAAACTAAATACCGAGGACAGGATTATAATGCTGAACTAAAATTAAATTTAACCGATGCACTGGTAACACACCAGCAAACACTTACCGTTAACGGAAAAAATATCCGCATTACCATACCTGCGGGGATAGAAAACGGGCAGGTTATAAAATTAGCAGGTTATGGCGCACCCGGCGTAAATGGTGGCCCGGCCGGCGATCTGTTTATTACTTTTGTACTGGCGCCCCATGCAAAATTTAAAAGATCGGGAAATGATTTGTACACCACAGTTACAATAGATTTATATACCGCTTTGCTGGGAGGAGAAAATACCATTGATACATTAGACGGAAAAGTAAAATTAAAGGTTAACCCCGAAACACAAAGCGGCACTAAAATAAGGTTGAAAGGAAAAGGTTTTCCGGTGTATAAAAAAGAGGGAGAAAGCGGCGACCTGTATGTGACCTATGATGTAAAATTGCCCACGCAACTTACACCAGAACAAAAAGAATTGTTGACCCAATTAAGCAAACTGCAATAAAAACTTTTGTATGAACACAGAAGATATGATACCGGCAAAAGAATTTTGTATAAACTACAATATTGAAATGGAATTTATTACATCACTGCATAACAGCGGCCTTATTGAAATTACAGTTGTGGAAGAACAATGTTTTGTGCCACTAAGCCAGGTGCACCAACTGGAAAAAATGGTACGTTTATATTATGAGATGGAAATTAATGTAGAAGGTATTGAAACCATAACGCATTTATTACAACGCATGAACGATATGCAGCAACAAATTATGCAGCTTAGCAACAGGCTGGCACTGTACGAGGAGCAGTGAATACTTTTATAAACATATTTTAATCACCACAAAAAAAAATAATGGAACATAAAAAAAACTTTGAAGAGCTGAATGAAGCAACACTTGCCAAACTGGAAGCGTATATGAAAACAAAAGGGGAAAGCGGTGGCGAACACCACGAAAAAATAAATACGGCTAAAGAAAAATGGCAAGCCGCCTGGAACGAATTTTTAGAAACCCTGCTGGTGCTGGAAAAACTGGAAATATAAAAAAATTATTGTGGCCTGTATTTTCTATGCTTATAATATTTCAGGCACTC
>JAYURK010000196.1:0-3099 GCA_043756235.1 Ferruginibacter sp.
AACAGATGGTGTTTTACTGCTTGCACCCAGGCCTGCAAAAAGCAATACAGAACGCAACCTGCCCATTGATCTTTTTTTTACATCACTGGCAGAAGTGCATCAGGAGCATGCTATAGGTGTGGTATTATCCGGCACCGCATCCGATGGTACAATGGGATTAAAAGCCATAAAAGACCATGGCGGTATTACTTTTGCGCAAGACGAAGCATCGGCAGAATATGAAGGCATGCCACATAGTGCAGTACAGGCAGGTGTGGTTGATTTTATTTTACCACCACATGAAATACCCAAAAAATTATTAGAGCTAACTAATAAAACTATATTAAGTGATGAGGAACTGCAGAAAATTCCCAAACAGGATGAAGATGTTTTCAGACAAATTCTTTCTTTATTACGCCTTCGTAAGGGGGTAGATTTTACGTATTACAAACAAACCACCGTACGCCGCAGGATACTCCGCAGGATGGTGGTAAATAAAAACGAAGAAACAGGTGATTACCTTAAATTTTTAAGAGGCAATAACTCCGAGCAGGATCTGTTGTACCAGGATATGCTGATACCCGTAACCTCTTTTTTCAGGGATAAAAAAGTTTTCGAAGATTTATGCAACCACGTTTTTCCTGCAATTTTAAAAAATAAAATACCCGGGGATATTACACGAATATGGGTGGCAGGCTGTAGTACCGGCCAGGAAGCCTACTCTTTTGCCATTTGCTTTAAAGAATTTTTGGGCGATGACCATGAAAGAATACAAATTTTTGGTACCGACCTTAGCGAACCTGCCATTACTAAAGCCCGTACCGGCATGTATGATAAAAGCGAAATTGATGGCATATCGCCTGAGCGACTAAAAGAGTTTTTTACAAAAAACAATGGCGGTTACCAGGTAAATAAAAGCATAAGGGATATGTGTGTGTTTGCCCACCATAATTTTTTAAAAGATCCACCCTTTGGCAAAATGGATTGTATAAGCTGCCGCAATGTGCTTATTTACATGGAGCCTTATCTGCAAAAAAAAGCCTTAACTACTTTTCATTATGCGCTAAACCCAAAAGGGTTTTTATTGCTGGGCAAATCCGAAACCACCAGCGGCGTACCTGACCTTTTTGCCCTGAGCTTGTCCAAAGAGCAAAAAAATGATAAACTATATACCCGTAAAGATGTGCCCGGCAGGTTTATGCAGGTAACCAGCCAGCGAAGTGAACATATTTTGAGTACTGCAACTGAGCATTCCAATAGTGTGACCGATAGATCGGGACGCACCGACTTTCAAAAAACGGCCGATGATATTTTGCTTACCAAATACACACCGGCAGGTGTGGTGGTAAACGAAAACATGGATATTGTACATTTTAGAGGCAACACGGCAAGCTACCTGGAACAGGCACCAGGCAAACCCAGCCATAATTTATTGATGATGGCAAAAAACGGTTTGGGGTTTGAGTTGCGCAATGTAATACACAAGGCAAAAATCGAAAAAGTAGCGGTTAAAAAAGAAAATATACCACTAAGTATAAATGGACAGCTGCTGCATATTTGCATAGAAGCTGTTCCATTACCTAATACAATCGAGCCTTATTACCTGGTACTCTTTCACGACAATAATATAACGGACATAGAAGGCACTCTCACAGGCCCAGGAGGAACAGGTAACAGAAAAAAAGTTTCGGCTAAAACAAAAAAAGAAGAAAAAGATATTCAGATACAACTGTTAGAACAGGAACTGGCGCAGGCCCGTGAAGATATGCGCAGCATTACCGAAGATCAGGAAGCAAGCAATGAAGAACTGCAAAGTGCCAATGAAGAATTGCTGAGTGGCAGCGAAGAATTGCAAAGCCTGAACGAAGAACTGGAAACCAGTAAAGAAGAATTACAAAGCACCAATGAAGAACTCACCGTTTTAAACCATGAGTTGATTGGGCTGAACGAGCAGGTAACAGATGCAAGAAATTATTCTGAAAGCATTGTGGCCACCCTTTATCAACCTTTGCTTGTACTGGATAAAAACCTGAGGGTAAAAACGGCTAACAAATCTTTTTATAAAACATTTAAAGTAAACGAACAGGAAACAGAAGGGGTATTGATTTATGATTTAGGCAATAGGCAATGGAATATACCTGAGTTGCGAATTTTGCTGGAAGAAATACTGCCACAAAAAAAGCAGATAACCGATTATGAAGTAACCCATAACTTTTTATCTATTGGCGAACGTATAATTTTATTGAATGCCCTTGAATTGACCAGAGAAAAAAAAGAAGAAAAATTAATACTGCTGTCTATTGAAGATATTACCGAAAGCAGAGAGGCGGCAAAAAGAATTGAAGAAAGCGAAAAGCAATTTCGCAATTTGGTAGAGCAGGCACCGGTAGCCATGTGTGTTTTCAGGGGTGCTGATTATGTTTTTGAAGTAGCCAATGAAAAACATCTGCAATTGCTTGGTAAAACAAAAGAACAGGTAATAAACATTCCTGCTTTTACAGCCATGCCTGAAGCGGCAGGGCAAGGGTATGAAGCAGTGTTTGAGGGTGTTTATAAAACAGGCATTCCTTTTATTGCAAATGAATCTCCCCTCACAATTATTCGTAACAATAAAGAGGAAACCATATATCTAAACTTTATTTACGAACCCTTATATGATTCGCAGCGTAAAATCGATGGTATATTTTCTGTAGCTACCGATATAACCGAACAGGTTTTAGCAAGAAAAAAAATTGAAGAAAGCGAGAAAAAATTTGAGGCAGCTATCCTTGCTGTTGAGGGCATCATCTGGACAAACAATGGAAATGGTGAAATGACAGGTGAACAACCTGGCTGGGCAAAATTAACTGGCCAGCAGTTTGATGAATACCAGGGCTATGGCTGGGCCAAAGCGGTTCATCCGGATGATGCTCAGCCAACAATGGAAGCATGGAATAAAGCAATAGCAAATAAAAGCACATTTGAGTTTGAACACAGGGTAAACACCAGGCAACATGGCTACAAACTTTTTTCTATAAAAGCGGTTCCTGTTTTTGATAAAAACAATACTATTCTGCAATGGGTAGGCGTACATACAGATATAACGGAACAGAGAGAGGCAATAGAAAAACTAAAAGAAAG
>JAYURK010000197.1:0-27980 GCA_043756235.1 Ferruginibacter sp.
GTAATGCCATTTGCATCAGCCGAAATAAAACCCGGGAGAACGAATAATGATGATGCAGCTGTATTGAAATAATTTTTTATTGCTGCATTCGTTTTTGAAAAATCAACAAACGCTGCACCAAAATTACTATCCGTTGTAATTAATTCTCTTGCATCTTTCCATTGCACATCTAATTCCACCGCTTTTAATTTTGCTGCAATTATTTGGGAGGAAAGCAGTTCACCATAACTAACTATTTTATCTTTGGTGCGTTCAGATAATTCGCCCAGCAAAAAAATTCCATTACAAATATCTTCAATTTCGTTACACATTTTTTTTACTGCACTTAATACACTGCTTTGTTGTGTAACTGGTATTAATTCTTTCACCGTATTTAAATGCCTTGTCTCCATTTCCTGCAAAGCTGTTTTGTAGGTTTCGTTATTAGTAGCAGCAAGGTGTGCACATTGCAACAGCAAATCTGTAATGCCACCCAATGCAGAAACTACTATCACAACTTTATCTGTCTTCGGTTTATTTTTAATAATGTCAACTACTTTATTTATATTTTCTGCGGATGCTACCGAACTGCCTCCAAATTTTATAACCTGCATTTTTTATTTTTTAATTATACTAAATAGTTTTCTCTTCAGAAAAATAGCGTGAGCCCAAGTGGTGATATGGTGATGTCAATCCGCTTAGCGGATTGTAGTTGTAATAATAGTAGTGCCACTGGCAGTAAGCACTATCTTTGAAAAGGCCGCAGTATGGAAATTGTTGTATTTCATCTGAATAGAACTCAAAGATATAAAAAATGATTGGATAATATCAAAAAATATTTCATCTTTGTTAACCGATTGCTGCCATTTTCATCATTTTCTTGAATAAATAATACAAATTCTAATGGATCATCACAGTTCACGTGGCCTGCAGCAGTTTAATAATAATGTGGGTATCAAGTTTCAGCTTTACAATAGTTTATTCTCGTCACTTCCGTTTCATCGCATTGAGAAAACAGGTATTTTATTATCCGTTTTATCTAACAATTGCGATGAAGGTTTTAAAAGAAAACAAAATCCTACAGACATTATTGAAGAGTTTTTTTTAAAGCACACGGCGTACAGGGAAGAACAGGAAAAATTAGACATGCTGTTTAGAATTATACAGTATGTAGAAAGGCAGGTGGTGTTATTTGATGCGCTGGAAGATGCAGCTTTTACAGATGTAAGAGATATGGCTGGCGCCGGTACATTGAAACAATTGGAATTAGAAGTTATTCAAAATAAAAAAGAAAAAGAACTGGAAAATAAATTAAAAGATTTTTCGGTGCAGCTGGTGCTTACTGCACATCCCACACAATTTTATCCTGGCCCGGTATTAGGAATAATTAATGACCTTTCAAAAGCACTGGCCGATAATGATGCTGCTAAAATAAATATGTATTTGCAGCAATTGGGCAAAACCCCTTTTTTACAAAAACAAAAGCCCACTCCTTTTGATGAAGCGGTAAGTTTGATTTGGTATTTAGAAAATGTTTTTTACCAGGCGGCAGGAAGGATTACTGCATTTTTAAAAAATCAATTTAATGAAGTAATGCCGAAAAACAAATCTATTATCAACATGGGTTTTTGGCCCGGTGGCGACAGGGATGGCAATCCCTTTGTAACTGCAGATACTACTTTAAAAGTGGCACATGCACTAAGAGGAAGCATTATAAAATGTTATTATCTGGAAATAAGAAGAATGAAACGCAGGCTGACATTTAAAGGCATTGATATTATTTTAAACGGGTTGGAAAAACAATTATACGATAACATTTTTATACCCGGATATCAAACCGATTTAACCACAACTTATATTCTTGATGAACTGCATAAAATAAAAGAGATCATCATTTACAAGCATAATGGTTTGTTTTTGCATTTGGTAAATAATCTTATTAATAAAGTAAATGTTTTTGGTCTGCACTTTGCATCGCTTGATGTAAGGCAGGAAAGTACGGTTCATAATGTGGTACTGGAAAATATTCATGGCGAAGTGTACAGTAAATTATCTGCGGAAGAAAAAATAAATTTTTGTACTGATGCTCCTGCGGTATCAACTGAAAAAACTTATATTGATGCATTAGTAAACGACACGGTTAAAAATTTAAATGCCATACAGGATATTCAAAAATTTAATGGCGAGGCCGGTTGTAACCGTTACATCATCAGCCAGTGCAACAGTGCATTAAATGTACTGGAAGTGTATGGTTTATTTTTAAGCTGTGGGTGGAAAAAAGAAAACCTTACCATTGACATTGTTCCGCTTTTTGAAACCATTGATGATTTACAACATGCCGAAGCGGTGATGCAAACCTTATACACTAATAAAGATTATAAAAAGCATTTGCAATTAAGAAATAAGCGCCAAACAATAATGCTTGGCTTTAGCGATGGCACAAAAGATGGAGGTTATTTAATGGCTAACTTTAGTATTTACAAAGCTAAAGAAGCGCTTACTCAAATTAGTAAGCAACATGATATTGATGTGGTTTTTTTTGACGGCCGTGGCGGCCCGCCCGCAAGAGGCGGCGGAAAAACGCACCAGTTTTATGCCAGCATGGGAAAAAACATCAGCAATAAAGAAATACAATTAACTATACAGGGACAAACTGTAAGTTCAAATTTTGGTACAATAGATTCGGCACAATATAATATTGAGCAGTTGATACATGCCGGTATCAGCAACGAAATTTTCAGCAATAAAACTGTTACCCTGCAGCAAACGGAAGAAGATTTGCTGCAGCAACTTGCAAACGAAAGTTATACTGCTTATGTTGATTTAAAAAACCATCCAGATTTTTTAGATTATTTATCGCATGTAAGTCCTGTAAAATTTTACAGCGAAACAAATATTGCCAGCAGGCCCAGCAAAAGAAGCAGCGGAAGCAAATTAGCTTTAAAAGATTTACGTGCTATTCCTTATGTAGGTGCATGGGCGCAACTAAAACAAAACGTTACCGGTTTTTATGGCGTAGGTACGGCCATTGCTGCTTTGGATAAAGAAGGAAAGCTTAATAATGTAAAAGCACTGTACAATAACTCGTTATTTTTTAAAACATTGATGGATAATTGCGAAATGGCTATGAAGAAATGTTTTTTTCCTTTAACGGAGTATTTAAGTAAAGATGAAAAGTACGGGGAAATATGGACCAAAATTTATGAAGAGTATGAATTGACCAAAAAATATGTGTTGCAATTGAGCGGTACTACTGAGCTGATGAGTAATTATCCTGTTGACAGTTTATCAATTGCCATGAGAGAAAAAATTGTTTTGCCATTACTAACTATTCAGCAATATGCCATAAACAAAATGAGGGAGATGGAGGAACAATTAATTAATTCACCTATGAAAGAAACTTATGAAAAGCTGGTAATACGTTCTTCGTTTGGTATAATTAATGCTGGAAGAAACTCGGCATAAAAGCCTGAGCAAATTGTTTTCAATTTTATTGAGTGATAACAATTAAATTTGATGTAAGAAATGTTTACAGTACATCCGCTGTAATATTTTTTATACTCAACAAAAAATTATGATGCCCCTCACCTTACAAATTACCTGGCTTTTTTTATTAGCCATTCCTGTTGCATGCATTGCCTGGACGGTTACACACGAAGAAGTATTTAAAGAGCCCAGGGAATTTTGTGAAAAATGGAGCAAAGAAGGTAAATCACTTTTGGTAAGAAAATTTTTTTATTTATTTACCTGCGAATATTGCTTTAGCCATTATGTAACTATTGCCATGCTTATTTTCAGCGGTTATAAATTATTATTGGCCGACTGGAGAGGTTATGTGATTGCAGGATTTTCAATTGTATGGGTTGCCAATATTTACATGAGCGTTTTTGCAAGGATAAGAATGGAAATAAAAAAAGAAAAAATTGAAATTGCTGTAAAAGAAGAGCAGTTGAATAAATAATAATTTTATTTTGATGCGTTTAAGATACTGTTTGAATTAATTTCAACAACAAACAGTTTGGCTAAAGCCGGTTGTATTTTCTTTGTATTACCACGCCTTTAAAGGCGTGGTAATACAAATTACGGTAGGCGGCTTTAGCCAAATAAATAAAAAATAGATAACTCTAACAGCTTTTAAACTTCAATTAAATTATTCACTTTAAGTGCAACGCTTAAACCTTCCTGTGTTTCTCCATTCATGATCAATTTTATTTTTTCATTTTCCTGCATCAGTTCAATATCAAATTCTTTTCCTTCAAACTGATATTTTATTTTTAAGCTGTTCCATTCCTGCGGAATGCAGGGTTTAAAATGCAGCATATCCCCTTCCCTTCTTAATCCTATAAAAGCATGAATTATTAATTGATACATCCACCCGGCGGATCCGGTGTACCACGTCCATCCACCACGGCCTTTATGCAATGGCTCGGCATATACATCGGCAGCAATAACATAAGGCTCTGTTTTATACACACCAATTTTTTCAACTGTATTGCCACGGTTAACAGGGTTTATCATTTGCAACAATTCCCATGTTCGTTTTTTATCTTCAATGGCAGCAAAAGCCATCACCAGCCAAATTGCAGCGTGTGTGTATTGCCCGCCATTTTCTCTTACGCCGGGCACATAACCTTTTATATAACCGGGGTTCATTGCCGATTTATCAAATGGTGGTGTAAACAATTGAATGATGCCATCTTCTTTTTTCACTAAAAATTTATCGGCAGATTGCATGGCGGTTAAAGCATTTTCATTTTGGCCTGCTGTTGATAACACCGACCAGCTTTGTGCAATAGAATCTATTTTACATTCTTCGTTTTCTTTAGAGCCCAATGGTGTGCCATCATCAAAATACGCACGGCGGAACCATTCGCCATCCCACGCATTTTTATTAATGTTTTGTTTTAAAATCTCTGCCTGCTCTGTACACTTTCTAACATAGGCTTCATCATTATTAATTTTTGCAACAGCCGTAAATTGTATCAAAATATCGTACAGCAAAAATGCCAGCCATACACTTTCGCCTTTTCCATGATGACCAACTTTATCCATGCCGTCGTTCCAATCGCCACTGCCAATCAGTGGCAGGCCATGTACGCCAAAAACTAAACCATGATCAATGGCACGTACACAATGCTGGTACAAATTTTCTATCCTGTCGGATTTAATAGGCAAATCAAAATACGATTCTTCACCGGTATTCAACAAACGTCCTTCCAGGTAATGTACCTGCTCTTCTAAAATTTCAGTATCGCCTGTTGCTGTAATATATTTAGCCGTTACATAGGGCAACCATAAATAATCATCGGAGCATGTTGTACGAACACCACGGCCCATTGGCGGATGCCACCAGTGTTGCACATCGCCTTCTTTAAACTGGCGTGATGCACATAAAAGAATTTGTGCCCGTACAATATCCGGTGTAGTGTGTACCAACGATAACACATCCTGCAACTGATCTCTAAAACCAAAAGCACCGCCTGATTGATAAAAACCACTTCGTGCCCAAATGCGGCAGGCCAGTGTTTGATAATTTAACCAGCCATTTGCTAAAATATTTAAAGCCTTATCCGGTGTTTCAATTTGAACAGCACCCAGGGTTTGCTGCCAGTAATTTTTTACATTATCCAATGCTGTACGTGCAGCCATGGGGCCTTCAAAAGTTTTTAAAATACTAACCGCCTCTTCCATATTTTTTCCGGCGCCCAACTTAAAAATAATTTCCCTTTCCTGGTCTTCTGCAAAATCTAATACCACTTGTATGGCTGCACAAGGATCTAATGCTGCACCGGTTTTACCGGAGAGTTTTGCCCTCGTCATCGCATCGGGATTAGACAGTGTTCCATTACGGCCGATAAATTCTGACCTGTCGGTAGTGTGTGTACGGTTAACATCATTTACATCAAAAAATGCAACCCTACCATTAAACTCTGTGTTGTAAGCGTTGGTTGCCATTAACGCACCGGTTTGTACATCCACTTGTGTTATGGTATGCATTAAAGACTTTCTTCTTAAATCTCCCAATACCCATTCTACATAACCGGTTGCAGAAATTCTGCGGCTTCGGCTGGAAGTATTTTTTATTTTGATGACAATAAATTTTACCGGCGCATTGGTATCTGCATACACACTCATAGCCGATTCGATACCATCCTCACTATGTTCAAAAACCGAATACCCAAAGCCATGCCTTGTTATATAAGGCGAGTGTCCACGGCAGGGCAATGGTGATGGAGACCAAAACCTTCCACTCTCTTCGTCTCTTAAATAAAACGCTTCGCCTTTTAAATCGCCAATAGGATCATTATTCCATGGGGTAAGTCTTAAAGCATGTGCGTTCTCTACCCACGTGTACGACTGGCCGCTTTCTGAAATTACTGTTCCAAAATGTGCATTGGCAATTACATTTACCCATGGGGCCGGTGTTAACTGTGCCTTGGTAGTTGTAATAATATATTCTTTTCCATCTGCAGAAAAACCGCCAATGCCATTAAAAAACTGCAGGTTGTTTTGTGGTGCAACAGAAGTAACCACAGAAGTATGAAATTTACTGGGGCTGAAATAAGGAATACTTGATTTTAATTTACTGCGCCTGTTCATTTGCTCTTCCAGCGTACCCAACGAATCTGTAATAACAATATGTGCTACCGATTGAAAAAGTATCCTGTCTTCTGCAGAAATTTGATCGGCAGATCTGATAAAAATTCCACCCGGATGTTCCCTGCTGTCGCCTGATACTCCGGGAGCCACCAGGTTTTGAATATCGTTGTGTAATACCTGCCGATACCCACCATGATCTTCGTTCCAAATTACAAGGTCAACCATCAAGCCCTTCAACCGCCAATAAGTATGTGCCTGTACCAATTGCTTTACCAAATCGATATTTGCCGCATCTTCAATTTGTAATAACACAATGGGAATATCGCCTGATATAGAATAACCCCATAAACCGGATTGCCCCCGGTAATTTTTGATAATGTTAGCCGGGTCGGTTCGTAAAGATGGATTAGAAAAAATTATAGAACTTGCTAAACGGGAATATAATTGTGCATCTGCTTCGGAGGCATTTATCTGGCGCAAAATTACCTGGCTGTGTGTCCATACCAGCTCCAGTACACGATTGGTAAGATGGCGGTCCTGGTATTTTTCTATCAATAAATTGCAGGTTTCTTTTGTATCGGCAGCGCCGAAAATCATATCTACAATGGCAGTTTCCTGTGGTTCTATTACAATACTGTATTGTATTGCAATAACCGGATCTAGTACAGAGCCGCTGTTACCCGACAAACCATTTCTTTGTTTCAACGCTTTTGGATCGCTGATGCTGAAACCTCTTCCAATAAATTCATTGCGGTCCGTTTCGTACGAGATCGTTTTTATTTCTGCATCATGCACTTTCATCAAATGAAACATCCAGGGCGTACTTTCATCAACCGACCTTGGCCTGCGGGAACAGAGTATAGCATTGCGTAAACGGTTTATTTCTGTTTGCACAAATAAATTACTAAAGGCGGGATGAGCTTCATCTGCCGCAGCAGTATTTAAAACCACTTCGGCATAACTGGTAATTTCAATCGTTCTTCTTTTACGGGAGCGGTTGGTAAGGTGTATCCTTCTTAATTCAATATCATCTTCTGGTGAAACCACAATTTCGGTATGGGTTTCCAGCGAAAAATCCCGGCGCCGGAATTCGGCACGGCCCTGCGAAAAAACGGCTTCATAGTTTTCGCCTTCTTTTAATGAAGGCTGAAAAGAAGTTGACCAGTAGGCATCATTTTCTACATCACGTATATAACAAAATGTACCCCAATTGTCGCAGGTACAATCTTCACGCCAGCGGGTAAGCGCAATATTTTTCCATTTGCTGTATCCACCCCCAGCATTTGTTACCATTACATTATACCTGCCGTTAGATAATAATTGTACTTCCGGAATATTGGTATGCGGTGTAGTAATCACCCTCATTGATGTATCAGTAACGGGGTTAATGCTGGTATCACCGGCATGCACACTCGGCGAATAGAATGTAGTGATACGGGGCACTCTTTCCTGCAATAATAATAATGTAGCTTTAACCAATACATTACTTTCAAACCGTTGTTGCATGGGGCGGTTAAATAATACATATGCCAGCGATAAAAAGCTCATGCCCTGGTGATGTGCCATGTAAGATTTTACAATGGTATGTTTTTGCTTTCTTAGTAAACGGGCAGCAGTATAATCTACAGCTTCGTACAAACCATACTTTCCCTGGAAACCAGCATTTTTTAAAACCTGTAAATTATCGTAGGCTTCATCCGGCGCCACCATTAAACCCATTACTGTTGAGTAAGGCGATATAACCAAATCCTCTCCCAGCCCACGTTTAAAACCAAGACCCGGTACACCAAAAGCTTTGTACTGGTAATTTAAATGAGCATCTACCATATTATATCCCGATTCGGAAATGCCCCAGGGCACACCTTTTTTTCTGCCATAATCAATTTGCTTTTGTATTACTGCTTTATAAGTTTGATCAAGCAAAGTATTTTCGTAAGTAGGCATTACCAGCAGTGGCATTAAATATTCAAACATCGATCCGCTCCAGGATAATAATATTGGCGTAGTACCTAAATTAGTTAATTGCCGCCCTAAGGAAAACCAACTTTCCTGTGGTAATTTTCCCTGAGCAATGGCTACAAATGTGGTAAGCCTTGCTTCGGATGCCAGCAGATCGTAATAACTGTTATCGCGGCGGTGTTCATCTACATTATAACCTATGGTAAGCAGGTGCTGCGACCTGTCGTATAAAAAATCGTAATCAATTACAGAGAGTGCCATACACTTTAATGCCAGTTGTTCAAGCGTTAATAAAATTTCTTTCCCTCTTCTGCCGGCCTCTGTAATAAAAGTTCTGAATTGATTGAGCCAAATATTTTCTTCCTCGGTATTATCGGGTGTGTATGCGGTAACAATTTTTTGTAACAAACTTTGTTCTATCCTTGCTAATTGTTTTATGGTAGGTATGGCGGGTAAATCAGGAATAAGGTGGTTGAATTTTTCTGGCACCTCTGGTAACAACAGCCAGGGAATAAGTGAAGTCAATTCTTTTTTTACTGCTGTAATTTGTGTTAAAGCTTTTTGTGCCCAGTCATCTTCTTCGCTATCGGGTTCAAAATCTGCATCAATTATTATCTTAGTAAAGTCATGCTCCAGTTCATCCAGGTATAATTTTGCTTCAATGGCCGCATTGGTTTTTTGCTCATAATTAGTTTCCAGGTTTTGTAAAAATGTTTTAACTGCTTTATTATCTTTTGATTTTTCCTGTAATATTCTAAGGGTATCAATTATACCTTCATACATTTTACCGGTAAAAATTTTTTTATCTGCCAGCATCATTAAACCCTGCTGCATGGTAATTAAATGACCGGCAAGGTTACCACTATCAACTGTAGAAACATATCTTGGTGCCAGCGGTGCCAGCGTTTCTGTATCGTACCAGTTATAAAAATGCCCTCTGAATTTATCCATGCGTTGCATGGTATTAAGTGTATTGGTGCTGCGTACAATTACTTCTTCGGTGGTAATGTAGCCAAAATCGTGTGCGGTTAAAACTGATAATAAAGATAACCCTATGTTAGTTGGCGAAGTGCGGTGTGCAGTTCTTTCTACCGGATCTTCCTGGTAATTATCAGGTGGCAGCCAATTATCCTGTGCCACTACAAAGGTTTCAAAGAACAACCATATTTTTCTTGCCAGTAAACGCAGGTACACTGTTTGTTCATCGGTTACTGCAGCATCTTTATCAGCAACTACGCGGCTTATAAACCAGGTAACAAATGGTGCCACACTCCATACAATAATAAACGGTACTGCAAAAATTAATGCAAAAGGATTGTACAGCGTTAAATATAAAAAGATAGTAACGGAGAGGAGTGGCCCAAACCACATTTCGGTAAAAGCAGCCCTAATTGTTTTTTGATTATTGCTGGTATTGTGCGACGGGTTCCATTGCAATAAATTTTTATGGCTGATAAACATGCGCCACAGTGTACGCAATATAGCATCTGTATTGGATGCCGCTTCGTACGGCAGCGCACAAAGCTCAATAAGGTGCTGGTAAAACTGATCGCTTGCAGAACGAAATGAAAAAATAAAATGCTGCGAAAAAATTACATCCGGTGGCCTTGTAAACAACGACCAGCAAAAATTTATTACCGATGGCAACAACACGATTACAGAAACTGTCATGGTCCAGAACAGCGGCATGGAAGAAACAATCCATCCATACAACAATAATAACAGCAAAGCCTGTGGCACCAGGCTGCGGCGGATATTATCCCATATTTTCCATTTTGATAATAAGCTTAAAGGGTTGCGTAATATTTTTTTTGCAGGGCCGGGAACAAAGGGTAAAATCCAGTTGGCTATTTGCCAGTCGCCTCTTATCCAGCGATGACGGCGCTGCATATCTGCACTGTAGCGGTTGGGATATTCTTCGTACAATTGTACATCTGTAATAAGGCCCGAACGGGAGTAGCAACCTTCTAAAAGATCGTGGCTTAAAATTGCATTTTGCGGAAAAACATTATTCAATGTTTGTTCAAATGCAGCAACATTATAAATGCCTTTACCAATAAATGATCCTTCTTTAAAAAGATCCTGGTACACATCCGAAGTAGCTTTGGTGTAGGGATCGGTGCCGGGCTCGTTGCCATGTAATTTTGCATACAACGAACTTTTATTGCCAGGCAGGCTGTTACTAACCCGTGGCTGTAATATGGTGTAACCTTCGGTTACTCTTTTTTTCTTTACATTATAAAAAGCATGATTAAGAGGGTGAGCCATAGTGGCTACCATTTTCCACGCTGCATCTCTTGGCAATTGCGTATCGGTATCAAGCGTAATAATATATTTTACTGTTGTGTACACCGCTTCCTCACCAATTATCATAGCAAAATATTCTTTGCCATGCCCCTGAATTAAAGCATTTAACGCTGCCAGTTTTCCTCTCTTCCGTTCGTACCCCATCCATATTTTATCTTTAGCATTAAATTTTCTGGGGCGGTGAAAAAGAAAAAAGGTATCATTGGTATGCCGATCGTACTTACGGTTTAATGCTACAATTTTATTGCGCAGGTTAAACAACAGTATTTCATCATCGGGCAGCGTGGCTGTTGTTGCATCTTTAAAATCGGTTAATAATGCAAATTGTAAATTTTCGTTTCGGTTAGCTAAAAATCTAACTTCTATACCTTCTATTAATTCGTTTATACCAGCGGCCGATGTAATCATTGTAGGTATTACCACCATAGTACGATGCTGTGCCGGAATACCTTTTGAAAAATCCATCCGGGGCAGCAAAAAGGGTTTTGCTAAAAGCGTAGATAACCAGTTAACAAGCGCTACAGATAAACGGCTGGTGGCCAATAAAATTATTATGCCTGCAACTACCATTTGCCAGTTGGTTAATCCTTCGTGATAAATAGCACGAATGAGGCCCCAGCTTATTAAAAGTGTGATGATAAAAATGCTGCCCACATACATCAGCAATGGTGCTTTATTAAAAACATTTCTTAAAGAATCGGCCTTGGTGCATTGCATTTTTGCCTGGCGCTGCAATTGCACCAAACCCTTGCCGGTTAAATAATAACCCACATGCTGGTGACCTGTGTTTTCGGTATTGCCTTCATTATTTTTTGCCAGCTGTATAGCAATTTCGGCAACTTCCTTTTCGCTAAGCTTACTGTATTTGGCAGTTTTTTCTATCGCATGCCGATAATTATCACGGGTATAAAAATCCATTTGCTGGTACACACTATTGATATCACGGCGCAACACCTGTTCTACAATGCTGGTATGCTCTACAAATTCCCGCCAGTCGGTTGTATTTAAAAATCTAAGACTGCTGATGCTGTTACTGATAGAAACCTGATCGGCGGCCTGTTTTTGATTTTCTGCATGAATTTGTTCATTGCTGGTTAAGCTTTCTTCGGATAAACGTTGTTCTATCCAATTTAGCGGAAGTGAGAGTGAATTGCCCTTTTCCTGCAGGCGCCTGGTAAGTTCTGCAATAAATGCACTGTCCATTGGCGGTTCACTTCTTGCCATATCTGCAATTACCAGCACCAAATTTTTGGGGTCATTCTCGGCAGCATCAATCATTTTATCGGCCCATTTGTTGGCCAGCGTTTTATTTATGATATCGCTTGCAATTTGAATAGAAAGCCGGCGCAGATTTTCTAATAAAGCCAACCTGAGCATAATGGGTATGGCCCATAACTCGCCCAGCTGTAAATAGGTATTGGTTTGATAAGCGGTTACAAAACTGATGAGGCTTTTAAGGTCGATATGGCCATCACTATGGGAAATAATTTCCACAGCGATATCGTAAACCCTTGGCAACCCTGCCGATTCTCCTTTTAAAAGTTGTGGTAAACCTTTGCTGTATCCTTTGGGTAAATGTTTTTTACCGGTATAAATTTGTTCTTCAATAAGATAAAAATTATCCAGTAACCACTCTGCTGCCGGAACAATACGGGTATTATTTTTAATGGCTTCGGTTAATGCAGCGTGTACCTCCAGTAAAATATGCTCATTTTCGGCAAGGCGCTTTAATAATTGTTCCGATGGATGCTGTGATATCAGCTGGTGTTTGGTAGAAATTGCTCTGGCATGTTGTTCCAGTTGTTCGGCAGTAAATAATTCCGAGCGCAAGGGAGGCCTTTCATTTGCATATTTCTCCGATTTATTATCGCCAAAGATGGGATCAATTATATTTTTCTTTAACGCTGCAATAGCCTGCGGCAGCATTTCAAAAAGCTCAGTTGGTTGATTTGATTTTTGGTTTCCCTTCATAATACAAATAGTTTATTACTCCCTTTTTCCAAAGCGATTGCGGCTGAAATTGTTCTATTCTTTATAAGTTTCTCTACTAATATCATGCCTTTAAATAAAAGCTGCCCTTAAAATGCAGGGTGGTACATAAAATATACAGACCAAATATTTTTTGGCACAGCATTATCTATGTTACAGAAAAAACAGTATGAAAAAAACGACTGATCCATTAACCGACAAAAAAGACATTCCTAAAAATCCGGATCATAAAATTGACCAAGATTTTCCCGGGTTTCCGAATGGCAACGCCACAGAAAAAATAATAACGCCTGAAACGGCTACTGAAAAAAAAATTGCCGCCGTAAACATTACTGATGGAGAAAAAATGGAAAAGAAAAAAGATGCAAATGATGAATCAGCTTCTGACGGATCGGGTGGGGCTTTTGCTGCTACTGAGCAAATGAATGATAAAGAATGAATATGATTTTTTATTTGGAATAAAATAGAGAGCTCCTATAGAAATAGAAGCCCTTTAACGATTGCTTGCTATATTGAAAAAAGTTGGTTAGAATTTGTAAACTGCTGCTAATAAAGCACTGGCAGTAGATTTTGTTGGTGCGCCATTACTTTTTAAATAAAAATTACTTTGTGCATTTTCAAACCTTACCTCGGGAATAATGGTAAGCGGGCCAATTTTACAGTTTAAGGAAAGGGTATTGGCAAAAATATTTTTAGTGCCAAAGTAAATAGTTTTATCGTCGGTGATATACTCACTTCTTAAAGTAATGCCCAGTTTGGCTGCAGGGTCAAAATTTAAATACAGTGCGTTGCCTATCCAGCTTCCACTTGCACCGGTTACGGGTTTTCTCGATTGCACTGTTCCGTTATAACCAATATTAAATTTATCGCTGATAATACCAGATACTACAGCATCAACCTGGTGTAGGGATTTTAATCCACTTGGGTTCATTCCTTCATCTGATCCGTTGAAGCCGGAATAGTTGAGGTAAACTTTAAGCTTACCGTTTTTGGTTGCACCACTTATCTGGGCAATTAAATTTTTTACGGTGGTAGTTGCTGTTGTTTGATCGGTATAATTAGTTAGACCAATCATAAAACCAATGGGGCCAGCAGTAATATCAGCCTTTAAACCGGTATGAAAAAAAGGCCCGTTAGTGAACATATAGCTCATACTGTAATTTCTGTTCAATGGCGCATCCACTAATTCATATCCAACATGTGTGGCAAATTTACCTGCAGTAAATTTTATTTTAGAAGATGGCGCATAAGTTACATAAGCTTGCTTAATGGCTGCCAATGAAAGAAAACCATTTTTATCGGCGCCGGCAGCGTTATCATTACCATCATTGTAAGAAAATTCTTCTGCCCTGCGGCCAAAACCAAGGTCAATTGTAGCGCCTGCTTTACCCGACAATGCAGTGGCATCGGCTCGTAAAGAAGCCATGCCCAATTCGAAAGAACTTTGAGAATTGGTAAAGCTGGTGTAATTATTTGTTTTGCCTGCAAAATTGTAGCGATAGTACCCGTCCAGTGATCCGGAAATGGTTAAAGTTTTTGTAGAATCCTGGGCGTAGCAACTAAAAAAAGATACGGCAGCTGTTGCTGCTAAAAATAATTTTCTTAACATTGTAATTGATTTTAATTATTAAATAAGGAGGTACAACCCATGAACTTTGTCCAGAAGCTCATATAATGGTTGTACCTTTTTTTATGTTATCCGTTAATCTTCCACAAGGGTTTCTTTTATTTCGCCACCGGTTTGTACCAACAACGTTCCCTGTGTATAATTTTCATTGTGTTGAGAAGCATCCAAGCCAAGTAATTCATCTTCCTGGCTAACACGTATAGGTAAAATAAAATTGATGAATTTAAAAATGGCAAAACTCATGGTAAAACTATAAGCCACTACTATTGCTAAGCCTTTCATCTGCGTTAAAAAGAATTGTCCACCACCATAAAATAAACCATCAGCCCCTAAACCATTAACCGATTTTGAGGCAAAAACACCCGTTAAAATCATACCCACCATACCGCCTACACCATGGCAGGGAAAAACATCTAAAGTATCATCCAACTTAGATTTAGCTTTATAATGCACCGCCACATTTGAAATGATGGCAGCAACAAAACCAATAAATATACTTTGTGGTATGGCTACAAAACCAGCACCCGGTGTTATAGCCACCAACCCAACTACAGCACCAATACAAAAGCCCAGTACTGATGGTTTTTTACCTTTTAATACATCAAAAAACATCCAGCTTAATCCGGCAGCAGCAGCAGCCGTATTGGTTGTTGCAAAAGCGCTAACGGCTAAAGTGTTTGCACCTAATGCAGACCCTGCATTAAAACCGAACCATCCAAACCAAAGTAAGCCGGTACCAATTAATACATAAGGAATATTTGCTGGCGGAATTTCTTTATTATCTATATGTGATTGTCTTCTTTTTAAAACCAATGCCCCGGCCAATGCCGCACAACCTGCTGAAATATGCACCACGGTACCACCGGCAAAATCAAGCACACCCATTTTTAATAAAAATCCCATAGGATGCCAGGTCCAGTGTGCCAAAGGCGCATAAACTAATAAACTAAATAACACTATAAATAAAATGTAGGCGCTGAATTTTATACGCTCTGCCACGGCACCCACCACAAGGCCGGGAGTAATGATGGCAAACATTAATTGAAACAGCGAAAACAATAACAAAGGAATAGTTAATGATGAGGTGGCACCCTGTAAAATGGGAGCACCCGATGCTACACCTTTAAAGAAAAGATGTGTAAATGGATTACCAATAAAACCACCCATTGTTTCGCCAAATGCCAAACTGTAACCAACGGTTACCCAAAGCACACTAACCACACCGGCAGCCACTACACTTTTTATCATGGTACTGATAACATTTTTACGATGTACCATGCCACCATAAAAAAATGCTAAACCGGGCGTCATTAAAAACACCAAAGCTGTGGCCACTAAAATCCAGGCTACGTCGGCGCCATTAAATTTACCATCATCAAAGTTGGGTAAGGAAGGAATAAAAATAGCTGCAATTGCTACCACAGCCAGAACAAAGAAGGGAGCCAAATTTCTTAACGTTAATGATTTCATGCTTTGATTGTTTTTGTATTATTTATAATAATATGTGTTATTATTTATTCAAATATAGAAATATAAATGAAGTTAAGACTAAAAATTTGATTTTATTTTTAAAAAATAGAAAAATATTAATCTTATACCCTATTATTTTACATTTATTAAGTTTATCTAATAAAATTATATCACATAGTTTATAATTTAATATAAAATTGCTGACAAAAAAAATCTTCTCTATAATAATATAAAGAAGATTGAAGCCAGGAATTGTTATAAAAGTTATTTTAAAAAACTGTCTTTAGATTCCAGCAATGAGCTCCCCATTAAAAATTCATCCACCTTCCTGGCACATTCCCGGCCCTCGCTAATGGCCCAAACCACTAAGGACTGTCCACGCCGCATATCGCCGGCAGTAAATATTTTGGCAATATTGGTTTGATAATCTTTTTCCGTTGCTTTTACATTGCCTCTTTCATCCAGTTCAATTTCTAATTGGTTTACTAATCCCTCATGTTGCGGATGTACAAAACCCATGGCTAAAAATGCCAGCTCACAGGGAATTTCCCTTTCACTGTCTGCCCGCTCTACAAATTTAGCAGGACGGCCATCATCGGTTATCTGCCACTCCAGGTCAACAATTTTTAAAGCTTTTAAATTTCCTTTTCCATCACCAATAAATTCTTTGGTTGCAATGGCCCAGTTACGTTGTGCCCCTTCTTCGTGTGATGAAGATGTTTTCAACGTCATAGGATAAGTTGGCCAGGGCATAAAATTAGTTCTGCTGTCCGGCGGCTTGGGCAACAATTCAAACTGTGTAACCGAAGTTGCTTTTTGGCGGTTGGAAGTGCCTACACAATCGCTGCCCGTATCGCCACCACCAATTACCACTACATTTTTTTTACCGGCTAAAATATCTTCTGCTCCAACAGCAAGGTTGGATATTCTTTTATTTTGCTGCTTTAAAAAATCCATTGCAAAGTGAACACCTTTTAAATCCCTGCCCGGAATATTTAAGTCACGGGGAATGGTGGAACCGCCAGCTAAAACCACTGCATTAAATTCTCTAAGCAAATCATTAATGCTCACATCAATTCCTACATTGGCATTACAGCGAAACACCACGCCTTCTTCTTCCATTAATTTTATTCTTCTGTCTATCACCCATTTTTCTAATTTAAAATCGGGTATGCCGTAGCGCAATAAACCTCCCGGCGCATCATCTCTTTCCAATACCATTACATGATGGCCTGCATAATTTAATTGTGCCGCTGCCGCTAAGCCTGCCGGGCCGCTGCCCACTACAGCAATTTTTTTACCGGTACGAAGAATTGGTTTTTTGGGTTGCACAAAACCTTTATCAAAAGCAATTTCAATTATATGCTTTTCTATTTCTTCAATAGTAATGGCGGGCTGATTAATGCCAAGTACACAGGCAGATTCGCATGGTGCCGGGCAAATTCGGCCGGTAAACTCCGGAAAATTATTGGTGGAAGATAAAATGTCGTACGCTTCTTTCCATTCTTTACGGTACACGGCATCATTAAATTCGGGAATGATATTTCCCAGCGGGCAACCATTATGACAAAACGGTACACCGCAGTTCATACAACGTCCCGATTGTTCATTCAACTTTTGATCGGTATAGCGTTGAATAAATTCGTTGTAATCATTCAGCCTTTCTTCCACTTTTCTTTTAGATGGAAGTTCTCTTGTAAATTCTAAGAAACCTGTTGGTTTACCCATTGCTCTTTTAATTTTTTATTTTTATTTCTTTTGCCTGTCCCGATTTTTTCGGGACACTCTTGTGCAGTAAATCTTTATTGAACTTTAATTATGTTTTACAATTTTTAATACAAAAAGCTTCATTCAAAACTTAGCCTCTTTTTTTATAACCGGGTGAGCCACTCTTAAGGAGTGACTCACCCTACTTTAGTTGAACTTTAATCATGTTTTACAAGAGCAAAACGGTTTGCTGCATTAGGGGCTTCTTTTCTTTTTGCCGGGTGAGCCATTCTTAAGGAGTGACTCACCCTAAGTTGATCTTCGCTTCTATCTACATTATTTACCTTCCCTTTGGGAAGGATAGGATGGGCTCTTTTTTCCCTTCCAATACTTTTTTATAATCCTTAGGAAAAACTTTTACAAAATTTTTCAATTGATTTTCAAAATCATTTAATACAAATTTTGCAACAGTGCTTTTTGTATGGTCAAAATGTTTTTGAATCATGCCTTGTAAAAAAGGAATATCATCTTCTGCAACAGGATCAATATCCACCATTTCTTTATTACACGAATTTGTAAACTTGTGCTGCACATCATAAATATATGCAATGCCGCCGCTCATGCCTGCGGCAAAATTGCGGCCCGTGGCACCCAAAATAATTACATTGCCACCCGTCATGTATTCGCAGCCGTGATCGCCAACGCCTTCTACCACTACGTTTGCGCCGCTGTTGCGTACGCCAAAACGTTCGCCGGCTTTTCCTCTTATAAATGATTCACCATCGGTAGCGCCATAAAAAGCTACGTTGCCGATGATGCTGTTTTCTTCGGGCACAAAGCGGGCATCTTTTGATGGATATACAATTAATTTTGCTCCGCTTAATCCTTTACCAAAATAATCGTTGGCATCACCTTCCAGTTCTAATGTAACACCTTTGGTATTGAATGCGCCAAAACTTTGCCCGGCTGTTCCGGTAAATTTAAAATGTATGGTTTCATCGGGTAAACCATTAGCCTTATACAGTTTGGTAATTTCGTTACTTAAAATTGTACCCGTGGTTCTGTCGGTATTTTTAATATTGAATGAAGCATAAACTTTTTGTTTTTCAGCCAACGCAGGAATAGCCGCTTCAAATAATTGCCAATCCAAAACTTCTTTCAATCCATGATCCTGTTCTTCCATATTATACAAACCGGTGTATGCCGATGCCGGTTCTTTATACAATATTGCAGACAGATCAAGGTTGTTATATTTCCAATGTGTTACATGTTCTCTTTGCTCCAAACATTCTGCCTGGCCCACCATTTCGTTAATGGTTCTAAAACCAAGCTCTGCCATAATTTCTCTTAACTCTTCTGTTAAAAACATAAAGAAATTAACCACATGATCTGCATTTCCTGTAAATCGTTTTCTTAATTCTGGATCTTGTGTGGCCACACCAACAGGGCAAGTATTTAAATGGCATTTACGCATCATGATACAACCTTCCACAACTAGCGCTGCAGTGGCAACGCCCCATTCTTCTGCACCCAATAAAGTTGCAATGGCAATATCACGGCCGGTTTTCATTTGGCCATCGGCCTGCAAAACTACACGGCTGCGTAATTTATTTTTTACTAAAGTTTGATGCGATTCTGCCAATCCTAACTCCCACGGTAACCCGGCGTGTTTGATAGAACTGATTGGAGATGCGCCTGTGCCACCATCATGACCAGAAATTAAAACAACATCTGCTTTTGCTTTTGCAACACCTGCTGCAATAGTGCCCACGCCTGCTTTACTCACGAGCTTTACATTTATTCTTGCGGCACGGTTGGCATTTTTCAAATCAAAAATTAATTGCGCCAAATCTTCAATAGAATAAATATCATGATGCGGTGGCGGAGAAATTAATCCTACACCCGGCGTTGCATGACGCACTTTACCAATCCACTCATCTACTTTATGGCCGGGCAACTGTCCGCCTTCGCCGGGCTTTGCACCCTGCGCCATTTTAATTTGTAATTCATCTGCCTCGGATAAATACAAACTGGTAACACCAAATCTTGCAGAAGCCACCTGCTTAATTGCAGATCGCATGCTGTCGCCGTTGGGTAATTTATCATAACGCCTGTCATCTTCTCCGCCCTCGCCGGTATTGCTTTTTCCTCCTAAACGATTCATGGCAACTGCTAAAGTAGTATGTGCTTCCCAACTTATGGAACCAAAACTCATGGCGCCTGTTGCAAAACGTTTGTAAATATTTTGTGCCGACTCTACTTCATCAATACTTATAGAAGGCCTGTTCTTTTTAAACTGGAACAAACTACGAAGCGTAGCCGCTTTTTCGCTTTGGTCGTTTACATGCTTGCTGTATTTTTTAAACGTTGCATAATCATTCATTTTGGTAGAGTACTGCAACAGGTGAATAGTGGTTGGATTAAACAAATGAAATTCGCCTTTGCGTTTCCATTGGTAAATTCCACCTACGGGCAACCTGTCTACCGGAATGTTTTTTTGGCTGAAGGCTACATAATGTTTGGCCAGTGCTTCTTTAGCAATGCCATCTAAATTTACCCCTTCAATACGGCTGATAGCACCGGTAAAATATTTATCTACCACTTCTTTATTCAACCCTAATATTTCAAAAATTTGTGCACCCTGGTAAGATTGTAAAGTAGAGATGCCCATTTTAGAAAACACTTTCAGCAAACCATCACACACTGCTTTAATATAATTTTTACGAAGGTCATTCCATTCTAAATCCGTTTGCAGTGTACCATTATTTTTCATGTTGCGGATAGAAGCCATTGCTAAATAAGGATTGATAGCAGTGGCACCAAAACCAATAAGGCATGCAAAGTGATGCACTTCCCAAACATCGCCTGCCTCTACAACAATGCCCACCTGCCCACGCAAACCTTTACGAATTAAATGATGATGCACTGCTGCAGTTGCCAGCAGAGTCGGTATTGCAGCATGGTCGCTGTCTACAGCCCGGTCGCTTAATATCAATACTTCAAAGCCATCATGCACCGCATCTTCTGCATAGCGGCATAATCTTTCCAGGCCTCTTTGCAAAGAACCAGGTTTACCATCTGCCCTGAAATATGTTTGTAAAGTTTTACTTTGAAAAATACCAGTATCTATGCTGCGTAATTTTTCTAATTCGGTGCTGGTTAATATAGGTTGCTTTAATGCAACGGTATGACAGTCCTCTGGTTTTTCTTCAAGCAATGCACCGTTATTACCCACAAAAGAGGCAAGGCTCATCACCAGTCTTTCTCGTATTGGATCTATCGGCGGGTTTGTAACCTGTGCAAATAATTGTTTAAAGTAAGAAGTTAAATGTTGTGGCTGATCGCTCAATATCGCCAACGGAATATCTGTACCCATTGAACCCAGCGGCTCCTTAGCATCCAGCGCCATCGGTTTTAAAATAGTATCAATATCTTCTGTAGAATAACCAAATGCTTTTTGATATTTTAAAATTGAAGCATCAGATAAATGGGTGAACGCTACTCTTGGTTCATCAATTTCTTCTAAACGTATTTTATATTGATTTAGATAATCGCCATATGGTTTTTGGCTGCAGATATTATGTTTTAATTCATCATCACTTATAATTCTTCCCTGCTCCATATCTACTACAAACATTTTACCCGGCTGCAATCTTCCTTTTTCTTTTATTAATTTTTCATCAACTGGTAAGGCACCGGTTTCGCTTGCCATAATTACACGGTCATCAGTTGTAACACAATATCTCGACGGACGCAATCCATTTCTGTCTAATGTGGCGCCAATAATTTTTCCATCAGTAAATGAAATAGAAGCCGGACCATCCCAGGGTTCCATAATGGAAGCATGAAATTCGTAAAATGCTTTTTTAACTGCATCCATATCATCGTTGCCATCCCATGCTTCAGGAATAAGCATCATCATTACATGCGGCAAACTTCTGCCACACAATAATAAAAGCTCAATCATATTATCCAAACAGGCAGAGTCGGATTGCTGGCCCGAAATTATTGGCAACAGCATTTCCATTTCTTCGTGAGTAAAAAGTGTAGAGATAAATCTTTGCTCTACTGCTTTAAGCCAGTTTAAATTTCCCTGCAGTGTATTTATTTCGCCATTATGTGCAATGTAACGAAAGGGTTGCGCCAGCTTCCACGAAGGAAAAGTGTTGGTAGCAAAACGTGAATGCACCAACCCAAATGCGCTCACTACTCTTTTGTTTGATAAGTCGGTAAAATAATTGCGTACCTGCGTACTGGTTAGTTGCCCTTTGTACACAATGGTTTTGTAAGAAAGCGAAGCAATATAAAAACCCACAGCATCTTTTCTAACTGTGCTGTTTATTGTATGTGTTGCGTAATTACGCAGCACAAAAAGTTTGCGTTCAAACTCGTCTAAATTTTTTACATGATCGGGGCAGGCGATGAATACCTGCTCCATCTCCGGCTCTACACTTAATGCAGTGGCGCCAATATTTTCTGTATTCACCGGTACTTTACGGTAGGCCAGTACTTCCATTCCCAGTTTTTCGGCAGTACGGTTAAACACAGCACGGCACTCTTCCCGTAATCTTATTTCTCTTGGAAAAAATATTACACCCACAGCATATTTACCAAACGGCGGCAAGTGTACGCCCAACTTTATACATTCATCAAAAAAGAATTCATGAGGCATCTGAATCATAATGCCGGCCCCATCACCCGAATTATTTTCGCAGCCACATGCACCACGGTGCTCCATATTTTCCAATACCGTTAACGCATCAGCAATATGCTGGTGGCTTTTGTTGCCTTTAATATTGGCCACAAAACCAATACCGCAGGCATCGTGTTCATAGCGGGGATCATACAATCCCTGGTTAGTATTCAACATCTCTATTTTATTTTGTTCACTCATTTTTATTAACCATTTTTTTTGAACCAAACTTTATTAACTCTATTTAGCTTCATTGGTCTGGCCTATGGCGAGACACTCTTCAACAGTATTTCTTTATTGATCATTACTGCATTTTTATTTTTTAAGGCTTTCAATGCAACGTATCTTTTATTTCCTTTGCCGGGTGAGCCACTCTTAAGGAGTGACTCACCCTACTCATACAGTATTTTTTATTGAGCTTACGGCATTTTAATTCTTGAATGCTTTCAATGCAATGTCTCTTTTATTTTCTTTGCCGGGTGAGCCACTCTTAAGGAGTGACTCACCTTGCTTTAATATCATCTCCATCAATCTCCGCTACAGTTCCCCCTTCAGGGGGCGGAGGGGGCTGCTCTACACCAAATACCCAAACGCATTATCACCGCTCTTCAATTCAGTATGATTAATATGATACTGATCTAATTTTTTTAACAGCACTTCATAATCTTCTTTTGTTTTTAATTCTATTCCTACCAGAGCAGGCCCTGTTTCTTTATTGTGCTTTTGCATGTATTCAAAACGGGTGATATCATCATTTTCTCCTAAAACAAAATTTACAAATTCTTTTAAAGCACCAGGGCGTTGTGCAAACCGGATAAGGAAATAATGTTTCAATCCTTCATATTGCAGGCTGCGTTCTTTAATTTCCTGCATGCGGTCAATGTCGTTATTACCTCCGCCAATAATACACACCACATTTTTGCCTTTTATTTCATCTGCATAATCATCTAAAGCTGCAATGCATAGTGCACCTGCAGGCTCCACAACTATTGCATCTTGATTGTATAATTTTAAAATTGTGGTACACACTTTTCCTTCGTTAACCAAATGCATATCATCCAAAACATCTTTACAAATACTAAAAGTTATTTCACCTACCCGTTTTACAGCAGCGCCATCAACAAAGCGTTCTATATTATCTAACGTAACCGGGTGACCAGCTTTTAATGCTTCATACATACTTGGTGCTCCTTCCGGTTCTACACCAATAATTTTTGTTTTTGGAGAAAAGGTTTTAAAATAAGATCCTACGCCTGCGCTTAGGCCGCCACCGCCAACGGGGATGAATAAGAAATCAACAGCCCCTCCTATCCTTCCGCCAGTTGGCGGAGAGGGAAATGGAGAAGAATATAGCGAAGATTGATAAGAAATATTTTCTTCCTCATTTAGCTGCTCTAAAATTTCAACACCAACTGTTCCCTGCCCTTCAATAATTTTATAATCATCAAAAGGAGGAATAAATACCATGTTGTTTTCTTCTGTATATTTTTTTGCTGCTATTGCACAATCATCAAATGTATCACCTACCATTTTTACAGTAACATTATCCTCACCAAACATTTTTGTTTGTGTAATTTTTTGATTAGGAGTAATCACCGGCATAAATACAACGCCTTTACAATTGAGTTTTTTACAACTGTATGCAAAGCCCTGTGCATGATTACCGGCACTTGCACATACTACTCCCCGCTGCAATTGCGCTGCCGATAAACTGCTCATCGTATTGTATGCGCCACGTAATTTGTAAGACCGTACCACCTGCAGATCTTCTCTCTTTAAAAAAACATTACAATGGTATTTTTTTGATAAATTAAGATTAAAAGAAAGCGGTGTTCTGTTCACTACGTTTTTTAAACGCAAAGCGGCAGCCGCAAAATCAAGCCCCCCATCCCCTAAAGGGGAGTTATTTAACGTCTCTAACTTAAGTTCCTTGTTCATACAAAATTTTGCCCTTCAATTTTTATAATTTTCAATTTTCTTATACAGCACAAATAACTCCCTTTTAGGGGATGGGGGTTATAGCTTTCATACTCGTCATCGCTTCTCTTAATTGTGCGCCAATTTTTTCAACCGGGTGCGACCGTAAAACTTTATTTATTGCAATTAAAGTTTTATTATCTACGCCACCATCCTTGCCTGTATTGTAATTTTTCCCTATTACATCAGTATCAATCTTACTCATAAAATCAGCCAATAAAGGTTTGCAGGCATGATCAAATAAATAACAACCATATTCTGCTGTATCTGAAATTACCCTGTTCATTTCAAATAATTTTTTACGGGCAATGGTATTAGCAATCAAAGGTGTTTCGTGCAATGATTCATAATAAGCAGATTCTTCCTTGATACCAGCTTCTACCATTGTTTCAAAAGCTAATTCCACACCGGCACGTATCATGGCAACAAATAATAAACAATTATCAAAATATTCCTGCTCTGCAATTTTTACATCACCAGCTGGTGTTTTTTCAAAAGCAGTTTCGCCGGTTGCGGCTCTCCATGCTAGTAAATTTTTATCACCTGCTGCCCAGTCTATCATCATCGTTTTACTAAACTCACCACTCATAATATCATCCTGGTGTTTTTGAAACAAGGGACGCATGATGCTTTTTAATTCTTCTGATAATTCAAACGCTTTAATTTTTGCTGCGTTTGATAACCTGTCCATCATAGCTGTAACGCCGCCCTGCTTTAACGCCTCAGTAATAACTTCAACACCATACTGTACTAACTTAGATGCATAGCCTTTGTCAATACCCTTCTCTACCATTTTATTAAAACAAAGAATAGAGCCCGTTTGTAATAATCCGCATAAAATAGTTTGCTCTCCCATTAAATCAGATTTTACTTCTGCTACAAATGAAGAGCGCAACACACCTGCTTTATGACCGCCGGTGCCAACGGCATACGCTTTGGCCTGCTCCAAGCCTTTTCCTTCGGGATCATTTTCGGGATGCACTGCAATTAAAGTAGGTACACCAAAACCTCTTTTATATTCTTCTCTTACTTCGGTACCCGGACATTTGGGTGCCACCATTATTACCGTAAGATCTTTACGAATTTGTGTTCCTTCTTCAACAATATTAAAACCATGCGAATAAGAAAGCGTTGCTCCTTTTTTCATCAATGGCATTACTGCTGCTACAACTGCGGTATGTTGTTTATCGGGTGTAAGATTTAAAACCAAATCCGCCGTGGGAATCAATGCTTCGTAAGTGCCCACAGTAAAATTATTTTCTGTCGCATTTTTCCATGATTGTCTTTTTTCTTCAATGGCTTCTTTACGCAAAGCATATGATATATCTAAACCGGAATCTCTTAAATTCAATCCCTGATTTAAACCCTGGGCACCACAACCCACGATGACCATTTTTTTTCCTTTCAAGGCATTTACACCATTTGAAAATTCGCTGCTGTTCATAAATTCACATACTCCCAATTGGTGCAATTGTTCTCTTAACGGTAATGTGTTGAAATAATTTGCCATTGTTTTAGTTACTTGTTTTGCCCCCATCCTCTAAAGGGTTGAATGGAGAAGTTTTTAATTTATTTTATAAATGTTTTTCTTTCGCTTCATCGGTTTCGGTTAAATTTATCTGCTGCCCTTTGCGGTAATTAACTGGGTGAGTCACCCTTTGGGGGTGACTCACCCAGTTAATTACATCGAAAACACTTCTTCATTCTTATTTAAGAACTCGTTTTCGATTGCTTCTTCACCTGGTTCTTTATACTCGAATTCGCTTAATTTTTTATGAAACCCTTCGCTGTTTTTTATAATTGCAATTCTTGCACTGCGAACAAATTCGATTAACCCAAATGGCTCCAGCACTTTTATTAAGTTATCTGTTTCTTCCCTTTGGCCTGATACTTCAAATACGGTATAATCTTTTCTTATTACCACTGCTTTTGCGCCATGCTGACTTAATAATCTTTCTACTTTAACTTCTTCTGCGATAATTTCTGTAGGCACTTTATATAATGCTAATTCCTGCCAGATAATTTCATCGTTGGTATTGTAATAAACTTTCAATACTTCTACTTGTTTTTCTATCTGGCGGCACACTTTACGCACTACTTCTTCCGACTCATTGATAACAATTGTAAACCGATGCACACTATCAATTTCGCTGGGTGATATATTTAAACTATCGATATTAATTTTTCTGCGTGAAAAAATTATAGCAATACGGTTTAACAAACCAATTTGATTTTCGGTGTACACAGTTATGGTGTATTCGGGTTTGGCAAGTAGCCCCCCCGCCCCTAAAGGGTAGCTTGGAGTATTTACACTTGTTGTTCTACTTTTTTTCTCCTCCATAAAATATTTTTTATTCTATTTCATTTTTCAGAAAGTGAATGATAAAAGGTTTTTTCGCCCTAAGTTCCCCTTTAGGGGACAGGGGCTTACAATTCTTCTTTACTCAAAATTATTTCTGATACCCCCCTGCCCTGCGGCACCATCGGGAATACATTATTTTCTTTACCTACCATTATTTCTAATAAATAACTTCCATCATGCTTCAACATAGTTTGCAATGCTGTTTTTAAATGTTGCCTTTCACTAACTTTTTGCCCTTCGATATAATATCCTTTTGCTACCGCAACAAAATCAGGACTGGTGATATCAACAAACGAATATCTTTTTTCGTGAAATAATTGTTGCCACTGGCGCACCATTCCTAAAAATTGATTATTAAGAATAATAATTTTTACAGCAGTTTTAAACTGCATGATGGTACCCAATTCCTGGATAGTCATTTGAATACCACCATCACCAGCTATAGCAATAACCGTTCTTTCCGGTGCACCATATTTTGCACCGATTGCGGTGGGCAATGCAAAACCCATGGTACCCAATCCTCCGCTGGTAATATTGCTTTTGCTGTGATTGTATTTTGCATAACGGCAGGCTACCATTTGGTGCTGGCCAACATCAGTTACAATCACTGCATCGCCATCAGTTAATTCATTTAATAAATTAATTACTTCACCCATGGTGAGTTCATCACTTACAGGATTTAACTCTGCATGAATACATTTTTCTTCTTCCGTTTTTTGATATTCCTTAAATTTATTCAACCATGCTGCATGTGTTTTTTGTTGTACTAATGCAGTAAGCAAGGGTAAAGTTTCTTTACAATCGCCCCAAACCGGTACGGTGGTTTTTACATTTTTATCAATCTCTGATGGATCAATATCTAAATGAATAACTTTTGCCTGCTTGGCATATTTATCCAGGCGGCCAGTTACACGATCATCGAAACGCATACCTATCGCTATCAATACATCGCATTGATTGGTTAAAACATTGGGGCCGTAATTACCATGCATACCCAACATACCTACTGCAAGCGGATGATAAGTTGGTATGGCACTCATGCCCATGATCGTCCATGCGGATGGAATACCAGCTTTCTCAATAAAATTTATAAATTCATTTTCTGCTTTTCCTAATATTACGCCTTGTCCAAAAATTACAAAAGGTCTTTCTGCTTTATTAATTAATGCAGCAGCTTGCTCAACATATTCTTTACGTACAATTGGTGCAGGTCGATAGCTGCGGATATGATCACATTTTTTATATCCTTCGTAATCGAATTTTTGCAGCTGTGCATTTTTAGTAATGTCAATTAATACTGGTCCTGGTCT
>JAYURK010000198.1:0-3073 GCA_043756235.1 Ferruginibacter sp.
AAGGGAAGAAGGATTGTTTTTTTCATCACGATCAGATTTCCCTACCAATAATTCTTCCAATTCATTAGTAATACTGCCCCAGGGAAATGTTGGTGTAGGAACTGCTTTGCCTGCGCATAAGCTGGATGTGAATGGCGATATTAATACCAATGGAAGACTAAGAATAAATGGAATTACAGGTACTGCGGGGCAAGTGCTCACTTCAGGCGGAACAGCAGACCCCACCTGGGCTAATGCTGCTTACGCTAATGATACCCGTTTTGCTTATGGTATATCTCAGGTCAGTCCAGCTACTGCAGCTACCTCTACAGGTGGTGAGTTTACTTTCGGCACTGCAAAATATAATTTGAATCCTGCCAGTGTTTCAGTAAGCGGTACCACACTCACCATCGCTAAAACAGGCCTGTATCATTTTGAATTATTTTATGATGTTCAATTTTATTATGCTGCTGCCGCCACCTCTATTTCTCCCTTGCATAGCAATAATATAATCATTAATTATCCTGGTAGTTTTAATCCACAGTTGGCCTACCGACAAGAAATTAGAAGAGAAAGTACCACCAGCAACACATGGAATTATAATGGACGTGCCAGCGTGGATGTTTACATACAAGCGCCAAGGACTATCAGTATCAATTCTACATTTTCAAGACTGGGTGGGGCTACCAATTCAGTTATACAGGATGGTCTGTTTTATGGACACCTGATAAGCGAGTAAAAATTTAAGCCCTTGTTCTATCCGCCAAGTAATTATGGTTTGGTGCAAAGCAGTCATCAACAATTACGATAAACATGCAGTATCGGTAAGAAGCAGATCTGCAACGAGTGCTGTAATAAATATTTTAAGGATAGAGGTGTCAGCAGGCTGAGGGCAAAATTTACAATTATAATGGCAAGCGTGAACACAATGATGATTTAAATTTAAAACCAATTTTTTAAATCCGCAAATTGTGCTATCGCAATAATAATTCAAATTTATTTAGACTTGAAAAAAATTAAACAACATGAAAAAGCAATTTTATCTTTTTAGTTTATTATTCTTTCCTTTTTTTATTCAGGCACAAAATGTGGGTATTGGTAATCCTTTACCCATAGAAAAGCTTGATGTAACTGGCAATATCAATGTAACTGGCACCATAAAAGCCAATGGTGTTGATGGTACAGCCAATCAGATACTGATGAAAAATGGCAGTGGCATATTTGCCTGGGGAGATATTACTGAATTTAAAAACCATATAACATTTAGAACAGTAGGCTCATCTACATGGACAGTGCCTGCAGGGGTAACAAGAATTTGGGTGGAAGCATGGGCAGGCGGTGGTGGCGCATCACAAAATGGTGGTGGTGGCGGTGGTGGTTATGTTACAGCAATTTTTACAGTTACACCTGCAGGTACTGTTAATTACACAGTTGGGGATGGAGGAGCCGGAGGAGCCCCATCTGGAATTTCAGGTACAGGTTCCACCGCTGCGTTTGGAGCAGTGTTTGTATTTGCATTTGGAGGTGGTGGTGATAACAGTGGATCAACTCAAACTGTAGCAACAGGGGGAGGATTCAATGGAACTAACGGTACTAACGGTGCAGGATATTATGGATGTGTGGGTGAACAAGGCGGGTCTAATGAATATAGTGGGTATCAGATTAATGCCACCACTTTCAGAGAAAATCAGACAGGAGGTAAAGGTGGTAATGGAGGAAATACTATCAACACAGGTGGTAAAGGTGCCTCATTATCGAGAGATGCTTCTACCCTCATAGCTACCTATGGCATATTCGGCGGAAATGGGATATTGCCCGGCGGTGGTGGCGGAAGCTGGGGTACCTGGGGAGGTATTTTCCGGAGTGGTGCCCAGGGATTGGTTATTATTCATTATTAAATTTTAAGCTAAATGATTATTGCACATAAGAAACTTATCCTGCCCAACTCTACAGGCACTGCCGTTATTGATATCAATAATATTATACGAATAGAGGCCATCAGTAATTACAGCAAACTGTTTTTTACTACCGGTAAAACATTGGTAGTTGCCAAAGTACTAAAATGGTTTGATGTGCTGCTGGCAGAAAAAGGATTTATAGGGATACACCCCTCTTATCTTATTAATTTATCCTGCATATTCAGTTACAATAATAACAACCAGCATAAAGTTATTTTGCAAAACCAGGAACAGATTGATATTTCCCTGCGAAAAAGAAGCAGCATTATAAAAACCTGGCAATAACAGCCGCTGCATAAATTAACAGCAAAAAAAAAATTATCTTCAACCAATGAAAAAACTACTGATACCTTTTTTATTTGTTGGCACTCTGGTTATGCTTTATGTAATGGGTGCAACCAGTGCTTCATTAAATACACCTGCAACCCCAATGGGAATTTTAAATTTAGAGTTTGCTTATAACAATGCAAAAACTGCAGCAGTTTTAAATGCATGGGCACCCAATACTATTATCGATAATATTACAGTTGCCAAAAATAACACCTACTACGATTTTATTTTTTTGGCTTTCTACGCATCCTTTTTATTTGTTACCTGCAAAAAAATTGCACAAATAAAAAATAGTAAAGCAGGGCAAAGCATCGCAAACGGAGCTGTGGCTGCCGGCCTGCTGGATGTGCTGGAAAACGCAGGCATGTTAATGACGCTTGCTGGAAAAACTTCGGGCACTATAGCTTTGTTTACGGTAATTTTTTCTGTAATAAAATGGGCACTCGCCTTAGCAGCACTGGCGTACTTTATTGCCGGAATTGTTTACCTGCTCCGCCACAAAAAATTCAGATTACTGTTTACTTAAATTGGCTCAGCCTTTGTTATCGAAGCACCCTGCTGAAAAGTGCAACCATAACAAAGGCTGATAAATTGACAAACAATCTGGCGCAAATTTAAGGGCATTATCTTTTACAAAAATTATTTTTTTATACAAAATTTTGGTAAAGACTTTACCGTTAAAATCCACTACTTTCGTAAACGAATTAAATGAAAATAAACCAATAAACCAATAAACCAATAAACCAATAAACCAATAAACCAATAAACCAATAAACCAATAAACCAATAAACCAATAAACCAATAA
>JAYURK010000199.1:0-8613 GCA_043756235.1 Ferruginibacter sp.
CCCAATACTCCCTTCAAATTGTACACCCGGCCTTTGAGTTATTAAAACGGTCAGCCCGGGTACTTCACTTTATAGCAGCTTCAATAATTTTAATTAATGGCTTGCATTTACTGCAGGTGCATCACGGCAATAAACTGCTGTGCTATACCCAAATGATTATTGCGGTGGATATTTTTCTGCTGGTATTTTTGGGAGGGGTTTTACTGATTGAAGCGCCAAAGTTAAACCTCATCTTCCGCATGATTGAAGTGTTGACGCTTTTTGGAATTTCGCTAACCCTGCTATCCGACGGGCATAACTGGTTGGGTATGGTGCATTTACTGGTATCTGCAGGGTATTTATTTTTATTTTACCGGGAGTGGAGGGTCATCCGTTCCGAAGCGGTTGATATCAAGCAAACCGGCATTACCGTACCCAATTTTGTTAAAGATGCAGAAATAAGCTGGAACGAAATAAAAACCATCATCCCAAAATATCATAGTATTATCATCGAAACCCTCCTGAATAAAAAGATTGAATTCAACCTGCGTAGAAATTTAAAAATTGATGAGTTGGAGCAAATTGACGATTTTTGCCGTAAACATATGGTTGGTCGTTGATGGTGGTTCGTTGATCGATGTTCGATTTCGAAGCCAGTATCCGAACAACTAACAACGATCAACAATGAATTTAACTACAAGTCCCTACATTTTATATTCCGATGGTGAAGGAAATATTTTTGAAGACATATCTCTTTATGTAACCGGCCGCAGTGGTTGGGATGCAATGCCTGTTGATCCTGAAGATTGGATTGAATTGCCCGCCGGAGGAAATTTATACGAATTGCCGGGGCGCAGGGGTATAGGTATTGATGTGCAAACCGGCGAAATGCGGCTGTGTGAAAAAGGCTGGGCCGTTGCAGCATTTATTCCTCCTGCACATACGGGCTTGTATATGGCCGCATACGAAACTGCAAAAAATGCACCTACACTTCCTTTATTTTGTTATACCGCCGCAGGTTGGCTGGCCGATAAATTTTATGTGCCTGCAGTCCGTATTGAAAAAGATGTGCGCCAGGAAAGTGAAGGGTACAATGAGGAGTTGATAAATAATGGCGCCGAACATTTATTGCAAACTTATCCGCACAACCGTTTGGTAAAACATTTAATGGAAAATTGCTGCAGAACGTACACTTGCCCTGCTGCAAGAAATTTATCACTGGGCCGGTGGGAGTGCCCCGTACCGGTGTCGCCTGCATGTAATGCCAATTGTATTGGCTGCATTAGTTTTCAACCGGTGGAAGAAACTATTATCAGTACCCAAGACCGTTTAACTTTTAAACCTACTGCCGAAGAAATTACAGAATTCACTGTACCGCATTTACAAACTGCACCTTTCCCCTTAATAAGTTTTGGCCAGGGCTGCGAAGGCGAACCACTGCTTATGTGGGAAACCATAAGAGAAGCCATTATTGAAATAAGAAAACATACACAAAAAGGAAGCATCAATATAAATACCAACGGCAGCAAACCCGATGCAGTAAAAGCATTATGCGAAGCTGGCTTAAACAGCATGAGGGTGAGTACTAATAGTGCAAGAGAAAAAATTTATACGCCTTATTACCGCCCCAATAATTATGTGTTTGAAGATTTGATAGAAAGTTTAAAAATTGTACGCAGCTACGGTGGCTGGACGAGTATTAATTATTTTGTTTTTCCAGGCATGACGGACAGCATTGAAGAATACGAAGCCCTGCGCAAACTGATAAAAGAAACTGACCTGTGCATGATACAATGGCGCAATTTTAATATCGATCCCGATTGGTACCTTGGCAAAATTGGCGTTACCGAAACAGGGGAGTGCATGGGTGTAAAGCAAATGATGGATTTGATAAGAGAAGAATTTCCCAATTTAAAGTTTGGCTATTTTAATCCTTCGATTGAAAGGATAAAAGGGAATTTTGAAATGGATTATGCGCATTGATTTAAATTCAATGGCCAGGTAATGTTTTAAATTAACTGCTATTTTTTGGGTAGACCCACTTTAGCAATTACCTCATTTGCTTTTGTAAGTTTTTCTGGAAATAGGTTTTTGCCCCGTAATTTTTCCAGAGACTTGTCAATTTTTACAATTGGAGTTTTGCTCTTATTTAATTTTTCAATTGTTGTCATACTGCAAAGTTATTAAAATTTTCGTCTTACCAAAAAGGCATCATATTCCTGCCCTTTTTTAAAAGTATACCAAATATCCTTTTCAAGACCATAAACTTCGAAATCAGCTAAAATATCTGCTAAATTATTTGTGATTCCCATTCTGTAAAGCCTCGTTCTAATTACATTGCTTCCCATAGCATAAATCCAAACATTAGGATGTTTTTCGGTAAAAACATATAAAGTAGAAGCAACAGTTGCAAGCACTTTTTGGCTGTCGTTATTGTTTGTAATCACTTTATCGTCAACAGTTTCAGTTTCTTCATTATAGTCTCCAAAGGCAAGATTATAAATGTCTTTTTCCAGCATTTGAGTATATACCACTAACTTTTTTATATTTCCATTTGGCCCTTCGCTTATAAATTTAAACAACTCGGCTTTTCTTTCTGTTGAATAATCATAGCGTGGCAGCTTCATTTAATTTTTTTTTCAAAAGTAAATAAACAAATATTAAAAATATTATGTAAAATATAATGGCGCAATCGGCGTGATTGGTACCTTGGCAAAATTGGCGTTACCGAAACTGGTGAATGCATGGGTGTAAAACAACTGACGGAATTGATAAGAGAAGAATTTCCCAATTTAAAGTTTGGTTATTTCAATCCTTCCATAGAAATGATAATAGCAAATTTTGAAATAGATTATGCGCATTAAAAATCACTAAACTTTTTATAGTGTAAATGAATGCAGTTTTTATTTTGTTACTCAATTATTACAGGCAACATACGCTGTTGGTTACAAACCAGACAGCGGCGAAGATAGTAGCGATACCGGCAAAGGCTGAGACGTAAAGATTTTAAATATGAGCCGAATACATTTGCTAATCGGCTCATATTTTGCATATATTTGAGCCGAATAAAACGGCTAATCGGCTCATTACAAATTGAGATATCTGTTAATTGTTGAAATTTTTTGTCTACAAAAATGTTCACTTTAAGCAATGAATAACTTCTTTTTTGTTGTAAAATTAATCGGTGTTATTTCTCTTATTGGTGCAATAGGCTTTTTTGTAGTTGGGCAAAATGAAACTGTTTCAGTATTAATTTCCATTTCTCTTTTTTCCTTTGCTTTAATTGCTGCGGTAAAGCTTTCTAACTATTACCTTAGCTATCATACCAACAGGAGAAGAAAATAAAATTGGCTTGGGGAAATTAATCTGAGTAACTGTTCTGTTAAAATAAAATTTGTTTTAACATCAGGAGCGATACAAATGTGCCTTCCTGAATATTTAATTCTACAACTTTTTATTGATGCCTTTTATTTTGACTTTCCCAAGACAGCTATTATTCATAATTGCTTTTGCATTTAGTTTTAGATGTTTTGGTCAAACCATCAAACCAAGTCCAAACCCCGACACCCTCAAAAAATTAGCGCCGCTTAAACAAAAGGATACCACTTATTGGGTGGAGAATTTTAAAATATTCCGAGATGCTATTTTCAGGAAAGACAAACCGAAAACAAAAATGTTTTTCCTTTTTCCACTTAAGGATAGCAGTAACGAAATTTGGTATTTAGCTTATGGCAGCGATGAAAAGGCAATCGATAAATTGCAAGGGGTTATTAAGCCATTTACTGCATCAGACCTTGACAAATACTTCGATAAAATATTTCCTGCAAACTTTATAAAATGTATACTCAAAATAAAAACTGAAGAACTGTATAAAAAGGGGTTTACTGAAACGCCAGAACTAATGGCAGGTGTAACATCCTTCAAACTTTATGCAGCATACAATAAAAAGGCAAACATGCTGGAGTTGAATTTTGCATCAAAAACTGAATACAAAGATGAGAAAGGAAACGCACTTGATGGTGGAGAGTTTAATGTTATCTATTATTTCGGCGTAACAAAAAAAGGGCATATTTATTTTAAAAAAGTTAGACTGGCAGGGTAAGAACACAAAAAATATTGTTTTATGAGGTTATGTATATTTTTATCAATTGCACACAGGCGAAAGGGGCATTTATTATTTTGGGTGGAGGAAGAAGTACCAGCTATAAAGTAAATCTTTAAAAGTGAATTTTGGAATAGATTATAAACATTCAAAACAATTGCACTTTTTATAGTGTAAGGCAGGGCACTTTTTATTTTGTTACTCAATTATAGCAGGCAACATACGCTGTTGGTTACAAACCAGACAGCGGCGAAGATTGAAGCGATACCGACACCGTCAAAGACAGCGGCGAGGATTGAAGCGATACCGACAAAGGTTGAGAGATTTTACAAGCCTTTTTCAGGTAAAAAGTCTTTAGGAGAACAATCTAATATTTTAGCTAATTCATTTAGGTGGTTTAGATTATACTTAGCTCTGTACCTCGGATTTTCAATATCGCCGATAAATCCAACCGATACTTCTAATAAGAATGCCAACTCCTTTTGGGAGATTCCCATGGAAATTCTTTTTTTCCTTACAACATTTATTACATGTTGCTCTATTTCACTATGAAGCTTGTTTGGCATTATTTGCGTTAAGCAAATAACCCTATATTAAAAAAATATTTTGCACATACAGGTATGTGTATTACATTTACTACGGATTTTTATTTTTTAAATCTTTTTTATTTTTCATATTCTAAACCAAATCAACATGAAACAAAACTTCGTAGGCTTCATCTTTGGCTGTGCTGTATCAGTTCTACTGTTCAGTTGCAAAAAAGTTACATCAATGGAAAGTAATGCAATAACAAAAACCCTTGAAAATTCTCACTCAACTATTATACAGCAAGCAAAAACATGGTTTGATATACAAAGAAATGGAGAAACCATGCAGACGGTTTTTCTGGACGGTATACAAATAAGTGTGCCTGAGAAAATATTATGGGACAAAACAAGGTATTTTGCTGAAAGCAAAGTATGCATAACTCCTGTTTATGTTGGCAACATAAACAAAAATTTAATGCCACATAAATATTTAGTAACAGAAATTAATGAAAATGGTATTGTATATAATGCGAATTATTATACGGATTTATTAACAACAAGATTTTGCAAGAAACTATTGACGCAATTATTACGCCAGAGACGGTAAGCTTAAAAAATATCCCTAAGGGTTTTGGGGGTGCAATATTTAAATATGATCTTAAAAATAATTTAATATTCAACAAGCACTTTGTGGAAGGCAAAGTATCAACTAAAACAGATATAATAAAAATAAAGAAGAATATTAATTTTATTTCTGTTGAACCAATAGGTAACGAACCAGTAGAAAATAATGCACCGCTTGATAAAGGATGTAGCTATATTACTATAGATTGGTATTGGCAAACATGGGAAAACGGTATATTAGTTAATGAAGAATTCTTATACTCTTCCAATGTACCTTTTTGTAATGGAGGAACCGGAGGAGGAGGAGGTGGTGGGTCAGAATCCTGTGCACAGATAAACGAAAATTTTGTTAATCAGGGGGCTGCTACAAGCGGTACAATAACTACTAGGGATGATTTTAATAACGGTTCCATCTGGAGAAGAAGTTATAATTGGCCCATATTTACAGCGGGTACTTGGGGGCTGTTAAGTTACGAAAAAGGGACGCTAGAAAAAGTACATTATTCATCCAATAACACTGATAGATGGGAATTTACTGATTTTACACATGTACGCATAGCGGAGGCAGGAACGGTGTTAGGCGGCTCTCGCACTTTTGTTGATGTTGACAATACAATTAATATTTCAGCTTCTCGAACCAGTGCATGGGTACGTATTGATTTTTCCGTAACAAGTAAGGCAAACTGTTTACCAGGCACTCCTTTAGCAATCCCTTATAATTCAAATAAAACATTTACAGCACCAAATATTATTATTGTTGGTAGTTTTCAATAAAGTATAATTTGCAATTAATATGGTATTTCAAAATTTGGAATACCATATTTTTACTTCATAAATTTCTAATACGATAGACCATAATGAAAAATTATTTCTTTGCGTCAATAATAAGCTTTATTTCTTCATGTTTATCAATACATAAGCAATCAATAAGTGGAAGTATTGAAAGAATTAAAATAACCTACAAAAGCCCTGAAAAAGTTGTCGATAATATCGGCATTTCATTTACCTCTGAATTTTATATTTCTTACCGTGGGCAATATACCATTTATGAATTGCCTTATCATGTAACTAAACAAATAAACAATGAATTAATCTATGATTCTACAAAATATGAATATTTAATTTGTAATAAACAGCATAACATGGGCTATATGGTTAAACAACTTACCGATTCAATTGGAAAAAAAATTGCAGTAGATTCAATAATAGCAACAAGGGCAATGGGTGGTGGAGCAGGTAATCTTGATGTTTTTGCAGAACTCAAAATTAAGTCGGTAAACAAGATTGAAGATACTAACCTAGTAATTTACAAATATTTATTTGATAATTACTCTTACGATTCGGCTTATTTTTATTATAAAGATGAACTTAAGGATGTTAAATTTTCTTTCTCAAAAAAAATGGATTCGGCACATAATTCAAAATTGTCCAAAATGCAGTTTTTTATTAAACACGATACCATTAATCAAATACCCGGCTTAAAAAATTTTTATATCAATTCTTTCGAAATAGAAAGTGCTCCAAATAAAAATGAGCAAGCATTAAAAGATTTCATAGAAAGGGTAATCAAAAAAGAAGTTGAAAATTTTTAAAATTTTCCTGATCCTTAGCCTTGGTTCTTGTCCCACGAAACTTTCTAATTCGCTCAAAAAAGTTCCCCAATGGTATGCCGTTGAAAGGATTGCGACGCAACGATCCTGTATGTACGGGATGGAAATCTGAAGCCGGTATCAAAATAATAAAATTAAATCAAATCCTGCTTCATCTTCCTCAGCCATGGTTCGTATTCCACGAAACATTATAATCCGCTTAAAAAAGCTCCCCAATGATATGCTGTTGAATGGAGCGTCGCCAATGAAGTCCATCCAAAGAAATATGCTGGTATCAAAAAAATATTTTTAAATCAAAAATCCTATTTCATCTTCCCATAATCCATCACCAACTGGCAAAAAGTTTTTACACCTACATAGAGTTTACTGTCGTCAACCATAAAATCGGGTGTGTGGTGCGGTGGCGCATTTTTTACATCGTTGCCTTTGGGCATGCCGCCAATATAAAAAAAGAAAGCTGGGGCTTTGGTACCAAAATAACTAAAGTCTTCGGCACCGGTAACCCATTCCATGGCACGTACATTTGCTGCACCGGCTGCAGTTTGTAAAGAGGGAATCATTTTTTCTACCAAAGCAGGGCTGTTGTAAGTTACCAATGTTTTGGTATCAATATTTACTTCGGCAATGGCATTGCTGGCCTCAGCAATTTTTTCGGCAGTTTGTTTTATTCTTTTATGTACATCAGTTTGCATTTTACTGTCTAATGTCCTAATCGTTCCATCAATTAAACATTCTTCGGGAATAATATTATTTCTAACCCCACCATGAATTTTGCCCACAGTAATTACAATAGGGGCTTTGGTTAGGTCCATCTGGCGGCTTACAATATTTTGCAGGCCTGTAATAATTTGTGCCGATACATTTATAGGATCAACACTCATCCACGGCTGTGCACCGTGTGCCGATTTACCTTTTACTTTTATAGAAAACCAATCGGACGATGCCATAAATGCCCCGCTTTTATATTGCAGTTCTCCCACGGGAATATTACTTTCTATGTGCATACCAAATACCACATCCACTTTTGGATTTTCCATCACACCTTCTTTTACCATCAATGCTGCGCCACCTTCTTCATCGCCGGGTGCGCCTTCTTCTGCGGGCTGAAAAATAAATTTTACGGTACCGGCAATATCTTTTTTCATTGTGGATAAAACTTCGGCTGCTCCTAACAGCATGGCCACATGTGTATCATGGCCGCAGGCATGCATTACCGGAACTTTTTGTCCTAAATAATCTGCACTGTCTTTGGAGGCGTAAGGAATATTTACTCTTTCTTTTACCGGTAAGGCATCCATGTCGGCTCTTAGTGCGATTACAGGTCCGGGCTTTCCGCCTTTTAAAATGGCAACTACACCTGTTTTAGCAATACCCGTTTTTATTTCCAGTCCAAGATCTTTTAATTGCTCAACAATGTAAGCAGCGGTTTTAAACTCCCTGTTGCCTAATTCGGGATATTGATGAAGGTGCCTTCTCCATTGAGTCAATTCTTTTTGGATAGCTTCGGCCTTTTTAGCAATGGCATTTAACTCTTGTGCAAATGAATTTTTTATAAAAAATAAAGTGATAAAAATCAGTATGTATTTATTTTTTTTCATTGAAAATGATTGAGTTAAGAAACAAAATACCATTTATAATATTGTTGATAAGATACCTGCTTTTTTTTAAGTAACAATCACTTAATGTTGTAATATTGCTAAATTATTTTTTTAACTAAAGAAAACAATATTTACAAACAAAGAGCTTATGCAAAAAACCTTTACTTCTTCCC
>JAYURK010000200.1:0-8600 GCA_043756235.1 Ferruginibacter sp.
CATTGACCATTGACCATTGACCATTGACCATTGACCATACAACTTTAAACTATTAACTCATAATTTTTTCATGTTAGGCTACAACTTCTCTAAATACGAAGCCAGCGAAAACAGCAAATCTCCTTTTGAGAAATTGCTGGATTTGTTTTTGCAATTACTCACTTACACCAATGGCGATTTTAACGAAGCCATGCAATGGATGAATGAGCTGGATAAAGAATATAAATTGACCAATAACGATTACGGCATCGGCGATTTTTTAGAAGACCTGAAAGACAAAGGATACATTGATGAGAAAAAAGAAAATGGCGAAATAAAAATTACTTCTAAAACTGAACAGAGCATCCGCAAAAAAAGTTTGGAAGAAATTTTTGGCAAGCTTAAAAAAACAAAGCAGGGCAATCATAACACTTTTAAGCCCGGTGGTGGCGATGAAATAAACCCAGAGACAAGGCCTTTTCAATTTGGCGATACCATGGAACAAATTGATTTTACCAGCAGCATACGCAACGCACAAATCAATCATGGCATAGATAGTTTTAAAATGCATGAAGATGATTTGGAGATAAGAGAAACAGATTTTAAATCGCAAACGTCAACGGTGTTGATGATAGATATTTCTCACAGCATGATCTTATATGGCGAAGACAGGATTACACCTGCAAAAAAAGTGGCGATGGCATTAAGCGAACTCATCAAAACAAAATACCCGAAAGATACTTTGGACATTGTAGTATTTGGTAACGACGCCTGGACGATTGAGATAAAAGATCTGCCTTACTTACAAGTTGGCCCTTACCATACCAACACCGTTGCAGGTTTAGAATTAGCCATGGATATTTTACGCAAAAGGCGCAACCCCAACAAACAAATTTTTATGATAACCGATGGTAAGCCTACTTGCTTAAAAGTGGGTGCCCGTTATTATAAAAATAGTTTTGGTATGGACAGAAAAATTTTAAACCGTTGCATGAGCCTTGCCACACAATGCAAAAAATTAAAAGTACCCATCACTACTTTTATGATAGCCACCGACCCGTATTTACAAAAGTTTGTGCAGGAATTTACGGAGTGTAATAATGGTAAAGCTTTTTTTGCAGGGTTGGATAAATTGGGATCGTTTATTTTTAAAGATTTTGAGAGTGGGAAAAGGAAGACAGTGTATTAAAAAAATGCACGCCAAGCCGCAAAGTAAATAAGTCGCAAATCTTTGCTCCTTTGCGACTTTGCGTGGATAATAACACATAATCAAACAGACTACATAAAATTAAATAATGGACATTACAAAAATTAAAACACTCGGCGAATTAAAGAAAAGCGGTTACGTTTCAAAAAGTATTAAACAAGAAATTCGTGATAACCTTATTAAAAAAATAAAAGCAAAAGAAAATCCTTTTCCTGGTATTTTGGGTTACGAAGATTCGGTGATACCGGATACGGAAAGAGCATTATTATCGCAACACAATATTTTATTTTTGGGTTTACGTGGGCAGGCAAAAACACGTATGGCCAGGCAAATGATTGAACTGCTGGATGAATACATCCCCATTGTGGCAGGCAGTGAAATTAATGATGATCCGTTGAAGCCGGTATCAAAATACGCTTTGGATTTGATTGCAGAAAAAGGTGATGATACTCCTATTGCATGGCTCCATAAAAAACAACGTTACGGCGAAAAATTAGCAACACCTGATGTAAGCGTGGCAGATCTTATTGGTGATATTGATCCAATAAAAGCGGCCAATTTAAAATTAAGTTTTGCAGATGAAGGGGTTTTACATTACGGCATTATTCCAAGAAGCAACCGCAGCATTTTTGTAATAAACGAATTGCCCGATCTGCAGGCGAGGATACAGGTTTCGCTGTTTAATATTTTAGAAGAAGGCGATTTACAAATACGGGGTTTTAAACTGCGGCTACCGCTTGACGTGTTGTTTGTATTTACCGCCAATCCCGAAGACTACACCAATCGTGGCAGCATTGTAACGCCATTAAAAGACCGTATTGAAAGCCAGATACTCACTCACTATCCAAAGAGTATTGAAACTTCTTTAGCTATTACCGAACAGGAAGCTGGTATCAGTGAAGAGCAATCGTCACGGGTAAAAGTAAGCGATTTAATAAAACGTTTAATTGAGCAGGTGGCTTTTGAAGCAAGAGGCAGCGAACTGGTAGATAAAAAAAGTGGTGTTAGTGCAAGGCTTACCATCAGTGCTTATGAAAATGCAGTGAGTGCTGCGGAACGCAGGGCAATTATTAATAATGAAAAGGAAACGCAAGTATGGTTGAGTGATTTAATCGGTATCATTCCTTCCATTACCGGAAAAATAGAATTGGTTTACGAAGGCGAACAGGAAGGCCCGTACCAGGTAGCGTTTAATTTATTAGAAAAATCTATCCGTACACAATTTGGTTTATACTTTCCCAATCCTGATACTTTAAAAAAGAAAAGAAGTAAAGAGGCTGCACCGGATGACAATCCCTACAAATCTATCACCCGCTGGTTTGATGCAGGTAATTCTTTAAATAATTTTTTTGAAACTAAGGATGAAGATAAAGTACAGCTTTTGTATAAAGTTGACGGGCTGCATGCGTTGGTAAAAAAATATTTTAAAGGAGCGAATGATAAAGAAAATGCTTTGCTGATGGAATTTGTATTGCATGGCCTGGCAGCACATTCACTCATTAGTAAAAAAGTTTTGGAAGGCAAAATTGAGTTTAAAGATTTAATGGGCAGCATGCTTAACATAGGCAGCCAGCATTTTAGCGAAGAAGATTTTAATGAAGATGATTTTAACTGATAAGAATAGATAAAATTAAAATGCCGCGGTATAAACTGCGGCATTTTTTATAATACTTTAATGATCGTAAAATTTTATTTTAATAATAAACCAACTTTTAAACCAATTGTATAGGATAATGCCGGACTTTTTCCAAGGCGGGCATTTGCATAATTGAAAGCCGTTAAATCATTACCATACCCTATAGTGGAATTAGTATATTGATAGCTGTCTTTTTTATTGTCAAAACCATATCCTAAACCCTGGTAAATATCAAGCAGCATTTTATCACCCAAAACCCATTGCCTGCCAATTTCAATTTGTAATGCCCCAAAAGTTACATTTTGTTTTCCCACTTCATATAAATTTGTTCCTTTAGAAACAATAATATTTTCTTTATAATGACCCAGGTAAAGTATAGGTTTTACATAAGTCCCCTGCATTAAATGACTGGCCCTTGATTTACCAAAAATTATAAAATCGGGTAGCTTTCCAAATTTATAACCACCACTTATAAAAGCGCCAGCCTGTGCTCTTTTTATTTCACCTAAATTTCCATAGAAATAATCTAACCTGCTCGATTTACCAGCACCAATAATTCCTAATGATAATTCATAACCTTTTCCATATCCTAAACTTTTTTCGTAGCCTGCTTCAAAGTATCCGTACAAAGGAGAAAAGAAATTCATTTTAACCGCTTTATTTCTCTGGCCTGCATATCTTTCCGGATCCTTATAATTATCGGTAAAGGTTTCTACCTTACCATTTTCGTAAACAATCTTTTTAATCCTGTCAGTTTCTAAAACATAAATTGGTCCATTGGGATTATTGTATTCCCTGTATTTAACTTCTGAAGCTCCCACTTCAATTATTTTAGCCTCCACAATTTTTCCGTTGTTTCGATAAATTTTATCCTGGGCTTTTAAAGAGAGGGTAATACTTACCAGGAGGGTAAGAAAAAGAAATATTTTTTTCATAATATAGTTTTTGGTTTTAAATCAGAGTATAGTTACAGTATAAATGCTGCTTAAGTTTTTTGTTAAATTATATTAACTTCTCTTTCTAAAGCTACTCCAAATTTTTCTTTTACGCTGGCAATTATTGTTTCGCTTAAATTAAAAATTTCATTACCATTAGCATTGCCATAATTAACCAGCACCAATGCCTGCTTTTGATGGCAGCCTGCATCACCTTTGCGGTAGCCTTTAAAACCGCATTGCTCAATCAGCCAGCCTGCAGCTAATTTTACATTACCATTAGGTAAGTTGTAGCCAACAATGCCGGGGAATTTTGAATGTAAAATATCGAATATCGAATTTGATACTTCAGGATTTTTAAAAAAACTGCCGGCGTTACCAATTTTTATTGGATCGGGTAATTTAGACGACCGTATATTTATCACTGCATCCGAAATTGCTTTAATACTCAATTCTTTTACGCCCATTTTTTCCAGCTCCTGTTCTATTGCTCCATAAGAGGTATTATAATGTGGAATTTTACGCAACCTGAAAATTACATTTGTAATTATAAACTGGTTTTTATATTTTTTCTTAAACACACTTTCACGGTAGCCAAATTCGCAATCGTTTAAAGTAAAGTGGTGTATTTTTTTTTGGGTAAGATGAAAAGCTTCTGAAGCATAAAACACTTCTTTTAATTCCACCCCGTACGCACCAATATTTTGCATAGGGCTTGCGCCAACATTACCGGGTATAAGCGACAAATTTTCTACCCCTGCAAAATTATTATGGATGCAGTACAATACAAACTGATGCCAGTTTTCGCCTGCCCCGCATTGTACATACACATAATGCTCATCTTCTTTGATAATTTTTATGCCTTTTATTTCATTTTTTAAAACCAGCCCATCAAAGTTTTTAGTGAAGAGAATGTTGCTGCCACCACCTAAAAGCAAAATTGATAGTTGATGGCTGATAGTTGACAGGCTTTTAAATTCGAGCAGCTCAGTTATTTCATCTAAAGTATTGAAGGCTGCAAAATATTTTGCGCTTACATCTATACCAAATGTATTGTATTTTTTAAGTGAGAAATTTTCCTGTACCTGCATTTTTAATGTATAATATGGACAAAGCTAAATAGAAAAGGCCTCATCCCAACCCTTCTCCAAAGGAGAAGGAACTGCTATGGGGCATCTTTTTAAATCTCGTGTTCACCACTTTCGCTATCATCTGTTACTAGGTTCCGCCTTTAGGGGGCGGAGGGGGATTAATTTGTATCAACATCTGCAACCACATGTACACTCTTATAACTTTTTTCTCCGGTTAATAAATTTATATGGTTGCGGATAACTTTTTTATACGTCATACTCATTCCATATTCTTTAGGCAGCTTAATTAATATTTCCTTTAAATACTGGTTGCGTATGCGATCTATAACCGGTGCCGCAGGCCCAACAATATATTCTTTTAAATCCTGACGAAGCAGCGTCGCTAATTTATCAGCCGCATTGGCAACAATAGTTTTGTCTTGATGTTTTAAAGTTAATAACACAATACGGCTGTACGGCGGATAAAAAAATTGTTGCCGGTTTACAATTTCATTTTGATACAAGCCTTTATAATCATGCTGCTGCACCAACTGCAATACGGGGTGTTTAACATTGGTAGCCTGTATAATTACTTTACCCTGTATATTTTTTCTGCCGGCACGGCCACTCACCTGCTCCATCAATTGAAAGGCCCGCTCGTTAACCCTGAAATCGGCAAAACTTAATAATCCATCTGCATCTAAAATGCCTACTAAATTAACTTTATCAAAATCCAAACCTTTTACCACCATCTGTGTGCCCACTAAAATATCCAGGCGGTGCTGTTCAAATAACTGTATCAAATTATCATGTGCTTTTTTTCCCCTCACACTGTCCACATCCATCCTTGCAATTTTATTTTTAGGAAAATCTTCTTCAAGTTGTTCTTCAATTTTTTCTGTCCCAAAATTTTTCTCTAACCAATTATTACTGGCGCATGCCGGGCAGGTAATTAATTTAGGGTATTGACTTGCACAATAATGACAGTGCAATTTATTACTGTATTTATGCATCGTTAAAGAAACTGAACAATGATTGCACTGCGGAATAAAACCACAGGTACTGCAAATTAAATATGGATTATAACCTCTGCGGTTTTGAAATAAAATTACCTGCTGATCAGCGGCTAAAGTTTTTTGCATCGCCTCTTTTAACTGCGGGCTAATCATCACTTTTCCTTTTTGCGCTACCTGCCTTACATCAACAATTTCTATCGAGGGTAAATTAATACCGCCAAATCTTTCCTTCAATTCTACCAATGCATACTTATCGTTAGTGGCATTAAAATAACTTTCAACCGAAGGTGTGGCACTGCCTAATAAAACCTTTGCATTAAAAATATTAGCATAATAAATAGCAGCATCTCTTGCATTATACCGGGGCGAAGGATCTTGTTGTTTGTAAGAGGAATCATGTTCTTCGTCAACTATTATTAACCCCAAATTTTTAAAGGGCAAAAACAATGCACTTCTTGCACCCAATACCATTTTTACTTCGCCGGTGCGGATTTTATTCCAAAGTTCTATACGTTCGTTATCATTAAATTTAGAATGATAAATAGCAATGTTGCCGCCAAAATGTTTTTGCAGGCGCCGGATAATTTGTGCCGTTAATGCAATTTCAGGCAATAAATACAACACCTGTTTACCCTGCTGAAAATATTTTTCCATCAGTTTTACATACACTTGTGTTTTGCCGCTGCCGGTAACGCCGTGCAATAAACAAACATTTTTATTGGTGAAACTTTTTGCCACTGCATCACTGGCTTCCTGCTGTGCTGCACTAAATTCAAAATCAACATCCATATTGCGGGGCATGGTTTTAATTCTGTCCACACTCCGCTTTTCTACAAACAAAATATTTTTTTCTACCAGGCCATTTAATTGCGCAGCTGTTGCGCCAGATTTTTTTAGCAACGCTGTTTGCAAAACATCTCCTGCTGCTTTTTCCAAATGCAAATAAGCTAACAGCAATTCCATTTGTTTAGGGGCGCCCTTCCAGTCGTTTAATTTTTTACTTAGCTCCTCTTCATTATTGTAAACAGGATTAAGCAACACATAATTTTCTTTTTTAGCTTTATATTTTTCATCCAGGCTTTCCCATACAAAGCACACTTTTTTTTCTATCAGTTTTTTTATTACGGGATAAACATGATTGATGTCGAGTATTTGCTGCACTTCTGATAAGCGTAATTCTTTTTTTATCAGCAAGGCTTCGGCCACTAAAAATTCTTCGTTGCCTAAATGCGAAAAGTCGTCACCGGCTTCTTCATTAAATAATAAAATTGTTTCGCTGCTTAATTTAAAATGTGCCGGTAAAGCCGCTGCCATCACTTCTCCTTCGCTGCACATATAATATTGCGCCATCCATTGCCAAAGCAGCAATTGCTGCGGATATACAATGGCTTCATCATCCAGCACATTTAATACCGGCTTTGTTTTATAAGCCGGTTCTTTATCTAAAATATTTTTTACAACACCTGCATATTTTTTATTTTTCAATTCCACTTCTGCCCTGTAGCCGGTTTTTACTTTATCAACCAATTCAACAGGGATGGTGTATGTATAATTCTGCGGTAGTGCCAATGGCAAAATTATTTCGGCCCACAGGCCGGAGGAGGGTTCAGTAAATAATATATTTTCGTTACTTGCCAAAATTCAATTTACAAATTTAGTGCAATGGAAAATTGATGAATATCGAATGTCGAATATTTTTCTGTTGCTGCAATATGTTTCTTTGTAAAACTCCTGCAAATTTCATATTCGATATTCACACATTCAACATTATATCCAGCTCGCTTTATATTCAATTAATTTTTCTTCCATTGCATGATACACTTTTTCTTTTAGCCATTGTACATCTTTAATGGTTAATCCTTCTACTTCTATTTCTTCTAAATAAACAATTCTTGATTTACCTGGACTTAATGAAAAAATATTATCATAATGATACCGATCGTAAGCATCTAAAAATAAAATGGGCTTAATGGGGGTTTGGGTTTCAATAGCTATTTTAAATGCACCATCATAAAATTCTTTTAAGGGTTGGTGTGTGGTGTTAAATGTTCCCTCCGGGCTAATTACAATTGAAATACCTTTTTTAATTACGCTTTTTAATTGCAGCACACTTTTAGCCCTTTTTGCGGCGCTGCTTCTTTCTACCAATACCACTGTATTTCTGTATAAAAAACCAAATATGGGAATTTTTGCCATCTCTGCTTTTCCTAAAACCCGAAAATGTTGTTTGCGAATGGCCTTCATCAAAAGCGGAATATCTAAGTACGATATGTGATTAAATATAAAAACATATTGCTTTTTGGTATCGGGCCGGCTTTCATATATATATGTTTGGCGAATGCCCATCATCAATAAAAAAAAGTCGGCCCAAAGCTGGCAAAGCCTGTAGATAAAATTGCCGCCGTGTATTTTACCAAAAAAAGAAGCGATTACTACCAGGGGAAATATTAATAAAAGAAAAGCAGTGAATAAGATAAATCCATAAACACTGTACAGGATTTGTATAAAACGAAGGAAATACTGCATAATTTTGAACGAATATATAGAGTTTATGGCCGATGGCAGATATGCAAATGCCAGTTTTAGCTTAAAAATTACTGGCTGCCCCCACAAATGCTGGTAAAAGCCATATTTTTTTCTATTTCACTGCGCCAAATTACGGTTTAAACCCTTACCTTTGCCGTCCTAAATTTGGGATATTTATGTTAGCAGTAGTAAAAATAGCAGGTCAGCAATTTAAAGTAAAAGCAGGCGACA
>JAYURK010000201.1:0-3030 GCA_043756235.1 Ferruginibacter sp.
TAATTGATGGCAGGCCGGTAGCCACAGAAAGAGGATTAAAACCTGTGGCCTCATCAATACAACAAAAAATAACCATTACTGTACCATCACAGGATTGTATTATTACGCTGCTTGCCGAAAATGATAATGGTGCCAGCCCCGAAACCAACCTCTATTTAAAATGGGTAACACCCGTTACATCCAAAGAAGAATTTGTTTATAAACCCAAATTATATGTACTGGCAATAGGCGTAAGTGAATATAATAACCCGCAACTAAAACTAGGCTTCGCTGCGAAAGATGCAGGAGATTTTGCCAGTGCTGTATCTAAACAAAAAGGAAACCTATACAGTGATGTAGTAATTAAAAAGCTGACCAATAATGAAGCTACCAAGGATAACATAATTGATGGGTTGGAGTGGATACAAAAACAAACAGGCCAGAAAGATTTAGCAATGATATTTTATGCGGGGCATGGCATTAATGACAACAACGGCATTTTTTATATGCTCCCAGTAGCAGCCGACCTGGAAAGAGTAAGGGCTACCTGTTTGAATTTTGAAGAATTAAAACAAACAGTAAGCAGCATCGCAGGCAAGGTAGTGGTATTTATAGATGCATGCCACAGCGGTAATGTAATGGGCGCCACCCGGCGTGGCGGCAGCGATATTAACGCCGTTGTAAATGAATTGTCAAGTACCGAAAACGGGGCCATAACTTTTACCAGCAGTACCGGTAAAGAATTCTCTTTAGAAGATGCAGCATGGGGCAATGGTGCTTTTACAAAAGCAGTGATAGAAGGATTGAATGGAAAAGCTGTAATACACGGGAAAAATAAAATTACTATAAAAAGCCTGGACGCATATATATCTGAAAGGGTAAAAGAAATAACAGGAGGTAAGCAGCATCCCACATCGGTTTCTCCGCCCAATGTTCCCGATTTTCCGATAGCGGTAATACAGTAGTGCAACAAATAGTGTATAAATTCGCCATCCGGCTAAATTTAAATGTGTTGACTTGTTTTAAAATGCTGGAGTTTTATTCTAAGATGTACCGTACAATCTATGCCTTGATTTGGTGTCTTCAGGAACTATTTTTTCTGCGTACGGTTTTGATTTTTGAAGACAGGAACCGGGGCGAAGGAAAAAAAACTTCACTATTGTTTTCTGCTTAAGTTTCTCTTCCTTTAATTATTTTTTTATTCTGCCGCCACTATATAACTAAGTGGTATTGTAAAATGAAATGTACTTCCCTTGCCTGGTTCACTTTCTGCCCATAATTTACCATGATGTCTTTGAATAATTTCATATGAGATGAACAACCCGATACCCAGGCCCTGAAAATGTGCTGCATGTTCTTCAATGCGATGGTACCTGTCAAATATTTTATGAAGGCTTTGCTTTGCAATACCAATACCAGTGTCTTTCACGGATATGTTTATCATATCATTCTGCTGCGCTGCATTAATAAAAACCTTTTTTGCATTAGGAGAATATTTTATAGCATTGGTTAATAAATTTATCAGCACTTGCTGCAGCCTGTCTTTATCGCCTGTTACTTCACCATAAACTTTACCGGTTTTTACAATGGTATGGGTTGGTGAGGTAAGCTGCATATTCTCAACAGTGCTGTCAACCATTTCATTGAAATCAAAAGTAGTAATAGTATAGTTTAATTTGCCCAACCTTATCTTGCTTACATCCAACAATTGGCCTATCAATTCATTAAGCCTGGTAACAGACTGGCTTGCCTTTTTGGCAAACAGGTTTGCATCCGGGTTGTTTTCATCTAACGTAAGTTCCAACATTTGCAAATAGCCTTTAACCGTGGTAAGCGGTGTTTTTAATTCATGGCTGGCAATACTGATGAATTCATCTTTTCTTTCATCTTTTAATTTTTGCTCATGAATGTCGGTAAATGCACCTACCCATTTTACAATTTTATTTTCTTGATCTACAACCGGTTCTCCTTTTACAGCATGCCATTTGTATTGGCCGGTTTTACTTTTAAGGCGCACATCAAAATTGTAAAGATTTCCCGTAGTTAAACAGTGTAGCCATGCTGCATTTATGTTATCATAGTCATCAGGATGCACTATTGCTTTCCATTCTTTTTCGCCTCCTGGTTCAATACCCGTATATTCTTTCCATCTTACAGATGTAAACTCTAAATTACCCTTTGCATCGGTAATCCAAACCAATTGGGGTAAGGTTTGCGCAAGGGAACGAAAGCGTTCTTCGCTGTATTTTATTTTTTCTTCTGCATTTTTTTGCTCAGTAATATCTGTGCTTGTAATCAGTACCAGAGACACATTTCCTTTTCCATCAAAAAGCGGCGCACCCTGAACATAATACCATCGTTGTTCTCCGGTTGCTTTATTTATTTGTTTTAATACTGTTTGGGAAGGCTTACCAGTAGTGAGACTTATGTAAGCCGGCGAATTTTGAGGTGAGAAATATCCTCCATTTTCATCATAGCGTTCAAAAAGTTCGTCTGCAATTTTTAGCAGTGTAGATAAATCTTTTTGTTCCAGGATATACTCGGGTGTAAAATCACCGTAAACAGCGGCACCTCTGTCATTTACATAAATCATTTCACCTTTCTCATTAATGAGATAAACCCCAGCAGGAATGTTTTTAAAAGATAATTCTAATTGTTCTTTAGTATTTTTTAAATCCTGTTCAATTTTTTTTCTTTGGGTTATATCTTTAAAAGTCCAGCTCCAGGCATAATATGTTCCATCCTCCCCAATTACGGGATAACCATGTCGCTCTACTATTTTACCGTCATTAAATTCCAGTTCATCGAGGCTTGTTTCTGTGGGATGCTCGTAGAGATATTTTACTTTATCAATAAACGGTTGCGGATTTACCAATTGCTTCATGGCAAATGAAAGTGCTGCATCATCATCTTTCGCATTTACAATATCCTGCGGCATGTTCCAAATTTCAACAAAGCGCTGGTTGAATGAAAGAATTTTTCCTTTGGCATTTACCAGTAAAATACCGTCAACATTTGCTTCATTATGCGCTTCTAACAAAGCAGTGCGGT
>JAYURK010000202.1:0-3026 GCA_043756235.1 Ferruginibacter sp.
AGATGGCGGAGATTTTATATCGCCGATATCAGGCACATTATTGGGCAGCGTATTATCCCAAATTTGTTTCAGCAAACCGGGCACATAATATTTTTCGTATAAACTTTCCAGCGGAATAATTTCTTTTCCTTTGGCGAAATACATTTTTTTCAAAGCACCTTCTGTTGCATCAAAACGGCCATCATCAGTTAACAAAACCCAATCGTCCGATTTTTCAAACATATAGAGTTTACCAATCTTTCTTTTTTTATCTAAATCCCAAAGGCAAAGCCCGCCATATTCTTCGGTTAACATGTAGCGCTCGTTACGCAAAAAAACAAAGCCGGTAACATCATCGCCGGTACCGGGCATAGTACCAATTGCTTTTCTGTTGGCCACATTTACCAGACCTACGTTTGAACCTGCTCTTATGTTTACATCAATAGGTATTTGCGTTGCTGCTATATTGCCTGATGGAGAAATGATTGTTTCATAATCTGATTGTGGTAATTGAACAATGGGGCCCGATTCTTTACCGGTTTCTGCATCAAGGTATATCAACCGGTCATTTGATGTAAACAGTAATCGTTTTCCATTATCCACAAAGCGCAGGTTTTGTATATTGATGGATTGGTATTTCCATTTTTCATTTCTGTCGGATAAATCAACACAATAAATAAAGTTGCTGGTATCGCCGAACACTTCTTTAACATCTTCTCTTGCCTCGGCAAACAGAATCATTTTTGTATTATCCGGAGAAATATCACAAAACTTATTGAGCCTTTCGTTTGTTGAATAATTTAAACCGTAAGGTATATCCACAATGTACAATGGTTTCAGCGTTTTTAAATCGAATACATAAATACCTTCATTGCCAATCATGGCAAGTAAATTCAGTTCATCAAAGATCTGCATGCCCACAAAAATTTTTTTCATGGAATTTATCTTGTTGATGGGTTCGTAAGAGATTGTTGAGAGTGTGGGGTTAAAGCGATAAAGTCCGTCATAGCTATTATACAAAAAACCGGTTTGTCCGTCGGCAGTGATCCTGTATAAAAATTGGCTGTAGTCACTTTTAAAATCCGGGTCTACAAGACGCATGTTGAATACGCCGTTATCAAAATTTAATGTACGGTCTTTCAAACAAACTGCATCTTTATTTTTATAAACAAACTGCACATAGGAATCTAAAGGAAACTCGCCAAAGTGCGAAACTATTTCATGTGTAACAGCATTATTCCTGGTCATCTTAATACTGTTAACATAAGAATTGCCCGAAGCCGACATGGCAAAAGCAAGATTCCTAACGTAGTAGTACATTTCTCCTTCGGGCAATTGTTTTTTTACTGTTGCAGTAAAATCTGCAGCATTAAAAATCAAAAAATCGCCCTGATACAATAATCCTATTTTGCCGGATGAAGCTGGAAATGCAATAACAGAGTTTATTGCCAATGAACCATCATCTTTAAAAAGAGTTTTGGATTTGCGCAGCGGCTGGTAGGTTTTACGGTCGAGCTCCAGTACATTCAATACTTCTTCTTTTTCGCCACCAAAAGCCAGTATGTTTCCGTTTGGTAAAAAAGTAAAGGGGTAAATGAATAATTTATTGCTGAAATATTTTTTAATGGCGTTGGTTTTTAAATCCAGTAACCAACTGCCCGAAGAATGGTCGTAAACCAACAGGTCTTTTCCATCGGGCGAAATGCTGAGCTTAGTTACCTCAATCGAGAACCCGCTACCCATATCAATCTTTTGCAGCAAAGTTGTTTTGCTGGCATTCAAGCCGATTTTTTCCAGCACACAAGTATTATAAGATTCTTCATTGGTTCCTCCAACAAACAATTCAGTTGCATCGGCCGAAAAAACCATGGCTGTTCTGTAACCATTTACTTTTACGCTGTTGGTTATTGAAAATTTATCAAAATCAAAAAAGTAAATTGTGTCCTCTATCTGCATGGCCAGTAAACGGCTTGCATTATCAATAGCCATTTTAATATCGCCTGCATTAAAACGTTCATTATTTTTACGGCCCGGGGTCAGGTTTTTTAAAAGGCTGCCTGTTTTGTTATCCCAAATTTTTAAACCTTCGCCACCGGCTGATACCAACCATTTATCATCTGGGGAAATAATAACAGACTTTGCTGAATGTGTTGCAGGGATAATAAGTTCTGGCCGCTGCGCCAGTAACTGATTTGGCAAAATAAACCCAATAGCTATTAAAGCAATAAGCTTTGGTATTGACGTTATCTTACAATTGCTATTCATAACACTGTTGTTTTAATTTTATTTAACTACTTCCACCGGAAAATCGTTACCCAACCCATAACTGGCCGGGTATTGCGCCGTACCATTATATTTTTTCATTAAATCAGGCACGCCGGTTTGTAAAAAATCTTTTAACCCGTTTACAGTAATCATTTTGCCTTTTGCAGCACCGCCTTTTAATGCCTGCAATAAAACATAAGTAAATACGCCATGCCCCAGCGATGAAAATTCATTGGCGTACTGCATGGCTCCGCTGGCTGCCATCCAGTGTGTACCGGTACTGCGGGCAACAACAGCCAACGATTTTTGCTGGTCGCCATCATTACTTAACAATTTTTCAAACGCACCAGCACTCTGGCAGGCATCTAAAATAAACAATTGTTTTTGTGCCTGTATATCTATAGCATATTGCTGTAATAATTTAGAAGCAATGCCTTTTTGCTCCAGTTCGGCCTGTACATTTTTTAAATCGCTTACATCAGTTGGTACCAGGTAAAATTCTTTATCCTTACCAATTACACCATGGCCTGCATAATAAAAAACAAACACATCCTGCGGTTTTGCATTTTGTTGTACTTCTTTAAACGCATTGGTAATACCGGTTTTATCGGCAGTATTGTCTGTTACAAAATAAGTTTTAACGCTGCCTATAACCGATTTTGCATCTTTCTCTAACTCTTCTTTAAATGAGGTAGCATCGGCCAATGCGTAATTTAAACTCATTGTTTTGTTTTGATATTGATTAATACCTACTACAATTAAATGCAGGGTGGCATTTTTAT
>JAYURK010000203.1:0-8461 GCA_043756235.1 Ferruginibacter sp.
ATGCTCATTTGCATTTCTTCGCTTTTCCATTTTAAATGCATTTTTGCGTTCATCAGGTATGCACCCTGCGGCAGTGGTTTACTCATGGTAAATGGGGCTAGTGTTGATTTAATGTTATAGTTATTTAAATATTTTGTTGTTGTTGCATCATCTAACGAATAAATAAAAATATCTTTCGGCTGCTGGTTCATGGCAATTCGAAATTTACTGCTGATGTAATTTTCTACATTGTATTCGTACCTGTCCAGGTGATCTTCGGTAATGTTGGTTAACACTGCCACATCGGGCCTGAAAGTTTTTATATCATCTAATTGAAAAGAACTTATTTCGGCTATGTACAAATCTTTAGGATCTGTTGCTACCTGTTTTGCAAATGAAAAACCAATATTGCCAACCATAGCACAATTGCTTCCGGCGTGTTTGCAAATGTGGTGTATCAATGCGGTGGTGGTAGTTTTTCCGTTGCTGCCTGTTACCGCAATAATTTTACTGTTGCCTTTATACCGGTAAGCAAATTCTATTTCGCTGATAACAGGAATACCCTTTGCCCGTATTTTTTTTACCAAATCATTTTTTTCCGGAATGCCCGGGCTTTTCATTACTTCATCTGCATTTAAAATTTTTGATACGGTATGTGTACCTTCTTCAAATTCAATTTTGTTAATGTTAAGTTCTGTACGGTAAACTTCTTTTACCGGGCCTCCGTCACTTACAAAAACATCATACCCTTTTTGTTTTGCAAGAAGAGCAGCACCTGTTCCACTTTCGCCAGCACCTAATATTACTAACCGCTTCTTCATTTTACAATATTGTTACACTCCGTTTTTAATACGAAATAAAAATTAGTTTTTCAACAGCATAGAATTTACAACTACTTAACGCCGCTACGCTTTAATTAAAAATGGTTCTTCAAAAGCATTAGCATCTAATGGGTATAGGGTTGTCTGGTTATTACTGCTTTTCATTGATATTGGTAACATAAAAATTGAAAAACTCAGATCAGTTACCGGGTAACTTTTCCAGGTTGTGGCTCTTCAATAAAAATCTTTATTCTTAGTTTATCTTAATTTTAATGTTGCTATCGCTACTATCATACTTAATATGGTTACAATCCAAAACCGCACGGCTATTTTACTTTCGTGATAACCCAGTTTTTGATAATGATGATGCAACGGGCTCATTAAAAATACCCGCCGCCCCTCGCCATACTTTCGTTTGGTGTATTTAAAATAAGTTACCTGAATCATCACACTTAAATTTTCTACCAAAAACACAAAACAAAAAATAGGTATCAATAATTCTTTACGTACAATTATTGCCAGCGCTGCAATAATGCCGCCCAGTGCAAGGCTGCCGGTATCTCCCATAAAAACTTGCGCCGGGTAACTGTTGTACCATAAAAAACCAATGCATGCCCCCACAAATGCTGCAATAAAAATGGACAGTTCGCCAATGTTGGGTATGTACATAATATTTAAATACTCTGCAAATTTTGTGTTACCACTTACATAAGCAAAAATGCCCAGCCCCAAACCAATTACTGCACTAACACCTGTTGCCAATCCATCTAACCCATCAGTAATATTTGCGCCATTACTTACTGCAGTAACTATAAAAATTACAATAATTATGTAGAGGATATACGTTACCGACTCCCAGCTTTTTGGTAAAAGCTTTGCATAATTAAACTCGTGATTTTTTACAAAAGGAATAGTGGTAATAGTTGATTTTACATTTACAAACTTATGCGGCACTCCATCAGTAACCCTGATAATTACACTATCGCCAATCCATTTACTGCCTCCTTTCATCCCTTCAATTTCTTTTCTTATTTCAGCTTTATTGCTGCCATATACTTCTCTTTGCACCGTAACACTTGGCGTAAAATATAAAGTAGCACCTACAATTATTCCCAGCATTACCTGCCCAAAAATTTTAAACCGGCCGGCCAAACCATCACTATCACTTTTTTTGTATGCACCACCTTTTGCCAGTGCAATCCGCTTAGCCCTTATTTTTAAATAGTCATCAATAAAACCAATGGCGCCCAGCCAAACCGTACACAGCAACATCAGGCGGATGTATACTTTTTCTAAATTGGCAAATAGTAAAGTGGGTATTAAGATGGCCAGAATAATAATAATACCACCCATTGTTGGCGTACCTTTTTTTGCCTGCTCGCCTGCTAAACCTAAATCTCTTACACTTTCGCCCAATTGCTTTTTTTGTAAAAACCCGATCAATTTTTTGCCGTACACCGTTGTTATGATAAGGCTTAACACCATGGCAAGCATTACCCGGAAGCTTTGGAACCTGTACAGTTCGCTGCCGGAAAACTTAAAGCCTTCGTCTCTTAACCAATCAAAAAAGTGATACAACATAGTTTGTCAACAGACGATGGTCGACCGACCACAGTCATTTTAGTTTATAAATGGTACAAACGGGTGTCAGTCGTCTGTTGTCCGTTATCATTTTTCCAGCAATTCAAACATTTCATTCAAAACTTTCTTATCATCAAAATCATACTTCACGCCTTTTATTTCCTGGTACTTCTCGTGCCCCTTGCCCGCTATTAAAACAATGTCTTCTTTTTGCGCCAGGCTTACCGCTGTTTTAATGGCCTCTCTTCTATCAGCAATAGCAATCACTTTTTTTTTTGCTGAAATTTTTACACCTGCCTCCATCTCTTTTAAAATTTGCAGCGGATCTTCACTCCGTGGATTATCGGAAGTAAAAATTACTTTATCACTGTACTCACAAGCCACTTCTGCCATAACCGGTCTTTTTGTTTTATCCCTGTCGCCACCGCATCCCACTACTGTTATCACCTGTTCAATTCCTTTGCGTAATTTTTTTATGGTTGCCAGCACATTTAATAAAGCATCGGGTGTATGTGCATAATCTACAATGCCGATTAATTTTTGGTTATTGCTAATGGTGTAATCAAATCTTCCTTCGGCACCATCAAGACTGCTGAGTATTTGCAATACTTCATTTTTATCCTGCTCTAAACAAATAGCTGCGCCATACACCGCTAATAAATTATAAGCATTAAATTCTCCTATCAATTTAAAATGCACTTCAATATCATTAATAGTAAGGTGCAGGCCTGTTAAACTGTTGTCTAAAATCTTTGCTTTAAAATCAGCCATTGTTTTAAGACTGTAATAATATTTTTTTGCAATGGTGTTTTGTAACATCACTGCTCCTCTTTTATCATCGGCGTTGCTGATGGCAAATGCTGCAGCAGGTAAATTATCGAACCAATATTTTTTAACCCTGATGTATTCATCAAATGTTTTGTGATAATCCAAATGATCGTGGGTAATATTGCTGAACAACGCACCGGCAAAATGCAAACCTGTAATGCGGTGCTGGTGTATGGCATGGCTGCTTACTTCCATAAAAACATATTGGCAACCTTCATTTACCATTTGTTTTAATAAAGCATTTAATTGTATAGCATCTGGCGTGGTATGCGTTGCTGCAATAATGGTATTTGCAATTTGATTTTGTACCGTACTTATTAAGCCGCATTTATAATTTAGCGCCGTAAACAATTTAAATAATAAAGTAGCGATGGTGGTTTTACCATTGGTACCTGTTACCCCAACCAATATAATTTTTTCTGATGGTTGATCATAAAAATTATGGCTGATTATACCTGCTGCGGCGGCGCTGTTATCTACCTGTATATAAGTAACAGTATCTTTTAAAACCGCTGGCATATTTTGGCACACAACTACAGCTGCACCGTTTTCGATAGCTGTATCAATAAACAAATGTCCATCAGCGGCAGCGCCTTTAATCGCAATAAAACAATCGCCGTTGCTTATTTTTCTTGAATCGATTTGTAATTGATTTACTTCAATATTGGTATTACCCTTTACGGAGCTGATGGAAACTTTATATAGTATGTTTTGTAAAATCAATTTAATAACAATGATATGGTTTGTCCTTTTTTAAAATTTGTTGCGGCCGGTAATGATTGATTTACCACCCTGCCCCTGCCTGCTACAGAAACTTTTAAACCTGATTTTTCCAATAAATACACCGCATCTTTTAAACCCATGCCAGCAACGTCAGGCGTTATATCATCTAATGATGAAGTACCCTTGCCCCATGGCGTATTTAAATTAGAAAAATTATTTTTCAAATTTGATTTTCTAACCTCGCCTGCAGTGGCACTGTCAGTGTACGGCATTTTTAAAAAGCCAAACATGGCTACCAGTTCCTTCTTCATGCCAAAAAAATTATATTGCAGCGTATCAGCAGTTGCATCGGCAATAAATTGCCTGTTGCTTAAAAAGCGGCCATAAATTTTGTCGCTTATTTCTTTAAATACCGTTCCGCTAACATCGGCACCATAAATTAATTTTGATTCGTTGCTGTTTTGTATTACAACAGCTATTGAATATTTTGGATCGTCGGCAGGAAAATATCCCATAAAAGATGCCTGGTAAATTTTGTTGCCTTTGTTATAGCCTTTATTATTTAAGGCAGTTACCGCAGTACCCGTTTTGCCAGCAATGCCATAAGTATTATCCGATAAAATTTTATGCCCGGTGCCATGTGCACTATCTACTACAGCCTTTAAACATTCTTTTAATTGCGCCAGTGTTTCGTCACTGCAAATTTTATCAACCAAAACTTTTGGTTGCATTGTTTTTACATCAATACCATAATCTCTAACAGCGTTTACCAAATAAGGCTTCATCATTTTTCCATTATTGGCAACTGCATTATACAACATCAGCATGTGCAGGGGCGTAACCAATTCTTCATAACCATGGGCCATGTAAGGGATAGTGGTGTTAGCCCAACTGCGGTTGGTGGGTTTTTTTATGATAGTTTTTGCAGAGGCGGCGTCAATATCAATTCCCGTCATTACATCTAACCGGTAGCGATGCAGGTTATCAATAAATTTTGATGGCTGTGCATGATAATACTGCTCAGCTAGTTTTGCAAAAGCAACGTTGCTGCTGGTATAAAAAGCTTCTTTAACAGAAATTTGCTGCGCCCCCAGATGAGAATCTTTAATTCTTAACCCATAAAAAAGTTTAGCACCGCCTTCGCAATCCACTATCGATTTTATGGTTACATGTTTATCATCCAGCAAACTCATTAAGGTGGCCAGTTTAAAAATTGATCCCGGCTCGGTGGCTTTACCAAAACCATAATTAAAATCTTCATCGTAAATACTGTTACCATCTTTATCTTTAATAGCAATGCCTGATACATTTTTTCGCTGGCCTAAGTTTGCAATAGCTTTTATTTTGCCGGTAGCAGTTTCCATTACAATAGCGGTGCCGTGCAGGGAGTTGTTACCCACCATCATTTTCATTAGAGCATTTTCTGCAACGTCCTGCATGTAAGTATCCAGTGTAGTAATAATATCTTTTCCTTTTTCGGGCTCCACTAATTCTGCACCATCAACAGGAATGTAAGACCCTGCTATGTATTTTGTTAAGCGCTGCCCCGATGAACCTTTTAATAAACTGTCGTAACTTCTTTCCAGGCCTACATTTTTTGTACTGTCTTCCCTTGATAAACCAATGGTGCGGTTAGCCAGTAAAACATAAGGGTTAATTCTTTTGTCCCTGGTATCAAAGATGAAACCGCTTTTATTTCTGCCCTGCCTTACCAATGGAAAATTTCTTAACTGCTTATATTCTTCAAACGAAATTTTTTTCTTCAGTATAAAATAGCGGTCTTCATTTTTATAACCCTGCTGCAATAATTTTTTATAGGCCACAGCATTTTTATCTTTAAAAAGATTGGCCAGGCTGTTGCTTAAAGAATCAATATTTTCTTTAAATCGCTTACCACTTTTTTCTCTTAATCCTTCTGCACCAAAATCTACAAACACATCAAAAATGGGTACCGATGTGCTGAGCATGTTACCATCTTCGCTGTAGATGGTGCCGCGTTCTGCATCAATAGGTAAATATTTTAAGTGCATGTTTTTACCCATATCTTTCCAGTAAGTACCTTCTATACGCTGTACATAAAATGCCCTGCCCAGTATCACTGCACCTAAAAGTATCATGCCTATAAAGCACAGATACACTCTCCATAATATGTCTTTTTTTATATCCATGAGCCCCTATCTCCGCCGTGGCGGAGGAAATACAGAAGATTATGTTTTATTTTTTTGTTACCAGCTTTATTAATTCTATTTAGCATCGTTGTGTCATCTTAAATCCCGAGAAAGGTTTTGTGTGCTGCCTCGGGACTCACTTGTACTACATACCGCTGTTCAACTTTTATCTAAGCGTATTTTATACTTCAAAAATTACTTTTTCTTTTCTTCCTGCGGCGACAACATCACCGGCGGTACCACCAATTCTTTTAACCCCAATGGTGCAACGGCTTTTGCCAGTTCACTTGCCTTGCTTCTAAATATTACTTCGCTCTTTACTGTTTTATATTCGTACTCTAATTCTTTAATGTGCTTTTCTGTTACATTTATTTTTCTAACCAATTTATCTGCATAGTGGCCGTTATGGATATATAAAACCGCCAACACCGATAGAAACAAAAAGAAGGGTATATTTTTTACTACCCATTTATAATTCAGCAACCGCCGCCACTCAATTTTTTGAGTAAATGATGGTTCCGTAATTTTTTTTTCTTCCTGCATTAATTTGTTGTATTTTTTTTTGAAACTTTTATTTTAACTCCGCTACCCTCAGCTTTGCACTTCTGCTGCGGGGGTTTTGCTTTTGCTCTGCCGCTGCAGCTGCTATTGGTTTTTTAGTAATGATGATAAACGGATTTTCGGGTTTAATACCATACACTTCATCTGCTTCGGTTTCAGTAAAACTGGCGTATTTAAAAAATGTTTTCACTATCCTGTCTTCCAAAGAGTGAAAGGTGATGATAGCTGCTCTGCCGCCGGGTTGTAATAATTTGGGGATTTGTTGTAATAATTCTTTTAATGCGCCTAACTCGTCGTTCACTTCAATGCGTAATGCCTGAAATACCTGGGCAAAGTATTTTTGAGGGTTTCCTTTTACCGCAGTATGCACCGCCTGTTTAAATTCATTAATGGTACGAATTGTTGACAATGCTCTTTGCTGCACAATAATTTTAGCAAGCGTTTTAGAGTTGGTTACTTCGCCATACTGCTCAAACATTTTATGCAGTTGTTGTTCTGTAAAATTTTTAAGCACATCAGCAGCAGTAATTTTTTCCCGCTGGTCCATCCGCATATCCAACGCGGCATCAAAGCGAATAGAAAATCCTCTTGCTGCTTCATCAAACTGATGACTGGATACGCCAAGGTCTGCAAGAATGCCATCTACCTTTGTAATTTTATGCAAGCGCAAAAAACGTTGCATATGCCTGAAGTTTTGCGGAATAAAAATTATCCTTTCATCATCGGGCAGGTTTTTTTTAGCATCGGCATCCTGATCAAAAACATACAGCCTGCCTTCTTTATTCAGTTGTTGTAAAATGGCGTTGCTGTGTCCGCCGCCTCCAAAAGTGCCATCCACATAAATACCGGCTGGTTTTATTTGTAAACCATCAATGGCTTCGTTTAATAAAACGGGCGTGTGATAGTTAACTGGTTGATTGGTTAATTGGTTGATTGGTTTTGATTCGTTTTCTTTTTTCATACGCACCAACTAATTAACTTTTAAACTAATTAACCAACTGTTTTATTCATCACCTCGTTAGCCAAATCGCTAAAGCTTTGCGGTGTAAAAGTTTCAAAGAACTGTGTATACTTACTTTTGTCCCAGATCTCAATTTTGTTTACGGCACTTACCAGCACAATATCTTTTTGCAGCCCCGCATGTTCGCTAAGGTTTTTGGGCAGCAATAACCTGTCTGCCGAATCCAGCTCTAACTGAATGGCGCCGTTTAAAAAATAGCGGCGAAATTCTCTTACCTTAGGATCAAAATCATTCAGTTTGCTGATCTCAGAAAATATAGGTTCCCAGCTTTGTAATGGGTATAACGTAAGGCATTTTTCAAAGCCCCGGTTAAGCACAAACTGGTTGGCACTCTTATGCGTTAGCTGTTTTCTAAAACCAGCCGGCAGCAAAAAGCGACCCTTTAAGTCCAATGTAGCTTCATATTCTCCGAGGAAACCTATCATTTTCAATTATTTAGCCCTGCTTAAACAGAAACTTACACAAAATAACACTTTTTCCCACTTACACCTCATTTTTTAGATAAAGTTTTTTATCCACAGGATTTATATGCAAATGGGACGTGGGTTTAGGGAAGATTTTTGTGGATGCGGATGTGCATTGGCTGTGGATTGCTGTGGATAGGTGGGGATAACACTTTTTTATGTCCGTGTTTTTCTGGGCACAAATTTATATCCATTAACCGCCGTTAAAAAAATGAAGACTGAACAACCACCTTCTTAGAAGGTGGGTTGAAAGCATCGGGCATAGCCCTCTTTACGTCTCTGATGTTGCGGAGAACAAATCAAAATTCCGAGTTT
>JAYURK010000204.1:0-8437 GCA_043756235.1 Ferruginibacter sp.
AATAAAGATACCCTTGTTTCGTGTGCTGGTTCTTTTAAAACGCCAATTGTCATAAGATAAAATAATTGAAACGAAGGTAACAAAAATTGCGCCTAATAAAATTTACATAATTAAAACTTTATTTTAAAATGTTGGGCAACTTTTATTGCGGGGTTAATTATTACAATACCTATAAAAAACAAATCAATCGTTAACGTTACCTGCGGATGTTGCTGTATTTGCATCCATGCTTCTTCCATTTCGGCGCTCCAGTGTATATCATCAAAAATGAGGAGGGTTTGCGGATTAGAAATTTCTAATAACTGATTAAAATAATTTAGCGTGGGGACTTTGCGGTGATTGCCATCAACAAAAGCAATATCAATATTTTTTATTTGTGTTAAGAGAAAAGGTAAAGTATTTTCAAAATCGCCTTTGGTGACGGTAATATTTTTTAATTGTAGTTTTTCAAATGTTTGTTGGGCAATGGAAGCAATATTGTTTGCACCCTCGCAGGTAAATACTGTTGCATTGGTATTGCCTGCGGCAAGATAAGCAGTGGTAATGCCGAATGAAGTGCCTAATTCTAAAATTGTTGTTGGTTTATAATAATTTACTATCCTGAATAACAACTGCGAAAACTTTTTGGGCTTTAAAGATGATTGTGCAATATCTCCTACAACTCTTTGGTTGGTCTTAATTACTGAGGAGCCAGCGCCAAAATCTTCTACTTCAATAACAGTAGTATCATGTAATAATTCTTTTCGCCTGTTTTCTATTTTCTTATAACAATCATATTTTTTTTTATCATTCAACACATTTGTAATAAAATCAAAAACAAAAGGTGAATGAATGCCATGACCTTTACCGTTGGATGCAGTGAAGTAATAATGCAGGTATTTTTTTGCTAATTGAAATTTACTAAACATCTTTTTTTGAAAATAGAGAAGGAAAAGGAAGTTTGTTTTTTTTATTCAGAAAAATATAAATTAATACTGTTAGTAGTACAGGTAAAATCCAATGAAGCATAATATCTGCAAAGCTATCCTCATAATATGTTTACCAACTGACGGGGTTTTCTTTTTTATTTCGTAAAATTTTTATGCCTTTGTGCATTTGCATTTTAAATTATAATTATTTCTTCTCCCAAATTTGAAACGAATACGCATAAGCATGTTTGCCATCCTGTTCAAAATCTTCATTGGAAATAAGTTTCCATTCCTCCTCTTCAATATCAGGGAAATAAGCATCAGCATCAGGAAACTCTGTATGCACACGGGTAAGGTAAATCCTGTCGGCAACAGTCATACTTTGCCAGTAAATTTCTCCACCACCAATTACAAAAATTTCTTTGCAATTTGTTTCGGCTGCTTTTTTTAAGGCATCGTTTATATCTGCTGCAGCAATAACGCCTTCGGAAGCCCATTCTTTTTGACGTGTAATTACAATATTTATTCTGCCGGGTAATGGTTTGCCTAAACTCTCATAAGTTTTACGGCCCATTACCACCGGCATTCCCCAGGTGGTGTTTTTAAAAAACTTCATGTCGTTGGGTAAGGTCCAGAGTAATTGATTATCCTGGCCAATGGCGTAATTTTCTGCGGCGGCGGCAATGAGTGAAATCATGAAACAAAAATAAGGATTCCGCAGCGAATGTTTTTGCCCGCAGATTACGCTGATGCCGCTGAGAAATACAGTGTTTTCTTTCTGCGGCGGCTATAAGTAAAATTATAAGAAAGTAAAATACGGATTCTGCAGCGAATGTTTTTGCCCGCAGATTACGCTGATGTCGCTGAGAAATACAGTCTTTCTGCGACGGTTATAAGTGAAATTATAAGAAAATAAAATACGGATTCTGCAGCGAATGATTTTGCCCGCAGATTACGCTGATGTCGCTGAGAAATACTGTGTTTTCTTTCTGCGGTATCTGCGTAATCTGCGGGAACATTTAGTTTTTTAAAATTTTAAACTCCACTCTTCTGTTTAACTGCCGGCCATCGGGGTTATCTGTACCATCATCATTGGCATTGGCAGCAACAGGTTTTGTTTCGCCATAACCTTTAGAAATGATCTTTGATGCCGCAATACCTTTAGATAAAATATATTCCATTACCGATCTTGCCCTGTTATCGCTCAACGTCATATTGTAGTCATCAGCACCCTTGCTGTCGGTGTGGGCACTCATTTCAATTTCTACATTGGGATATTCATTTAAAAATTTAACCACCCGGTCTAACTCTACGTAACTTTCGGGCCTCAAATTATATTTATCAAAATCGAAAAACACATTGTTTAAACGAAAAACCTGGCCAATTTCTATCGGCGCCAAATACAAATCTTTATGAATTTCTTTATACCCAGCTTTTATTAAAGAATCTAAATTTAAATTTTCGGAGATGGCGAAAAACTTATCTGCCGATGCCCTGATGCTGTAATTTTTATCGTAAGGCAACACAATTTTAAATGAACCATCCACCGGGCTGCTAACACCATTGCCCACTTCAGTACCATCAGGTAAAGTTTGATAAATTAATGCTGCGGATAATGGTGCATTTGTTTTTGCATTGTACACATTGCCGCTTACTAATACAACAGGATTAGGTTTTTCTTTCTCTAACAATTTAACCCTTACAATATCACTTGCGCCAAAAGCGCCATCGCTTGATGTGAGATATGCAAACTCGCCACCTGCATCTAAAGTAAAAAATGCTTCGGAGCCTTCGGTGTTAATGGGTTTGCCCATGTTTACCGGCTCACTCCATTTTGTCCAGCTGTCATCAATGCGCTTACTCATCCAGATATCATTTTCGCCAATGCCGCCGGGTCTGTCACTGCTGAAATATAATGTAACACCATCCGCCGCAATAAACGGGCTCATCTCATTGTATTCGGGGAGATTAATTTTTTTGCCTAAACTTTTTGGAGCAGTCCAAATATCATTGCCTTCTAAAAAAGAAACATACAGGTCGTTATCAAAACTTTCTTTTTTATCCGTCATGTAAAACAATAATGTTTTACCATCTTGCCCCATGCTGGCGCCTATCTGCATTGTTCTGCTGAACTTTTCAAAATTCCTGATTTTCAGCATTTCGGCATTGGTCCAGCTGTTATCATTTCTTTTGTGTATCATACTAACGCCCATGCCTAAGTATTGTCCATCAATAAATGAGCCTTTCAACAAAATGGTATTTAAATCGGGAGATATCCAGTACACCGCATTGTATTGCGATGCATTTACTTTGGCGCTTAAATGTTTTGCTTTACTCCATTTGCCGGCAGTATCTCTTAAAGAATACCAGATATCCTGTGAGTTGGGTACGGTTTGGTATTGAATATTGGCGGGATCGTTTTGGCGAATAAAGAATAACATATTGCCATCTGCAGAAATGGTGGGCCGCATTTCGGGGTTGCCGGTATTAATAAGTTCGCCTAAATTTTCTACTTTAACAATGGTGGTTTCTTTAATGATATTTTCTTTCTGCTCTTTTAAAGTAGTATCGGGCGCTGGTTGTGCCGCGGCAGTTAAAATGCAAAAAAATAAAGCTAAAAAAGTAAAGGTTGTCTTCATAAGATGGAATTAGCTTATGTAAGAACGAAAAATTGGGAGAAATAATGTGTGGGAGGAGGAAATAAAAGGAAACGATTTCTAATCCTGCGTTGGTGGGTAAATTATCCAATGGCTACCAGTATCGACATACCCTTCCTTTATCCAATCATCCGCCTTATAAAACTCATTGCCAAGAATTCTGTTCTTAAGTTTGTAATGGCTGCTGCCGAATATTGCACTAAAAACGTTATCCTTCTTTTCGGAATCTGCCAGAACTTCAAGGCCAATTATAGTTTGAGTACATACGTAAAATGGCACAAAACGAAAACCTTTAAACCTGCTTTCAATTTGATCACATAGCAGTTTGTATGCTTCTGTAAATTCATGTTCGGGTGAAACAATTAAGTAATTTGTTGTGTAAAATCTTTTATTTATTTTCCTAACTTCATTTCTATCAACCCCTATAACTGTATAAAAATTTCCCAACAGGCTAACATAATAATACAATTCTTTAAAGCGAGTAAAATCTTTATGCCTGTTCTTTTCAAGTTCCAGATAAGAACTAAAACAAGGCTCCTGCCCAAAATTTGAGCCAATGACTTTTTTTTTAGTTAGTTTTTTAATTTCATTGTCAAAACTTTTCCAAACTGCTTTAAATTTCTTGTTATCATGAAGATTGACTTCAAGAACTGATACAAAATCTTTATGGCCCCTGAATGACTGGGAAAACCTTGATTCATCGATTGGTATACCAATTGGATAGTATTTTGCGATACATTCATAGATTTCCCAAAAGTCAAATTTTTCAGGATTGAAAGAAAATGTATTGATTAAATCACTTGTCATTTCGCTAGGTTTTATCCTACACCGCCACCGGCGCTTTTATTCCCGGATGACTCACATAATTCTCCAACTCAAAATCCTCAAATTTAAAACTGAAAATATCTTTTACATCTGGATTGATTTTCATTGTTGGTAATGGAAAAGGTGTACGGCTTAATTGCAAATTGGCCTGTTCAAAATGATTGCTGTATAAATGCACATCACCAAAGCTGTGTACAAATTCGCCGGACTCCAGCCCACAAACCTGCGCAATCATCATGGTTAATAAAGCATAGGATGCAATGTTGAAAGGCACGCCTAAAAATACATCGGCAGAACGCTGGTACAATTGACAAGAGAGCTTGCCTTTTGTTTCCCCCTTGAGGGGGTTAGGGGGCGCTACATAAAATTGGAACAGACAATGACAAGGCATTAATTTCATCTTGGGTAAATCGGCCACATTCCAGGCACTGATGATCATGCGCCTGCTGTCGGGGTTATTTTTTATTTGATGAATCAAATCTTTTACCTGGTCAACTTCTACCCCATCGGCACCAACCCAACTGCGCCATTGCTTACCGTACACCGGGCCAAGGTTGCCATTTTCATCGGCCCATTCGTCCCAAATTTTTACGTTGTGCTGTTTTAAATAATCAATATTAGTATCGCCCTGTAAAAACCAGAGCAATTCGTAGATGATACTTTTTAAATGTGCCTTTTTAGTAGTTACTAAAGGAAAACCTTTTTGTAAATCAAACCGCATCTGGTAGCCAAAAACACTCCTAGTGCCGGTGCCGGTACGGTCGCTTTTATCGGTGCCGGTATCAATAATATGTTTAACTAAATCTAAATATTGCTGCATGGCTGCAAATTAAATGAAAAGTTGAAAGACGGAAACTAAAAGTTATTAAGAACTCTTAGCCAAAAGAAAAATGCCCTGCTTTTGGGCCAGGGCATTTTAAGATAAGGTTTTATGGCTTTACTGATTGATGTATATTTTTTTTGTGTCAAGAATTTGTTCTTCATAAATAATTTGTAAGCTGTAATTACCAGCCGCCAAATTTTTATCTTTTAAATCAAAATAATAATTTGACGCCTGCATTGCGGTAATCTCCTTTGAGCGGATTATCTGGCCATTGGCAGCAATTAAATTTAATTGCACCATTTTGCTATCGGCTGTTGTAAACGGAATATTTACATAAAAGCCCTCTTTTGCCGGATTTGGAAATACGTTGATTGCATTCCCTTTAATATTGAGCCTTAACAATCTTGTATCGCTGTAACTTATTTTTCCATTAATATCTACCTGCTTAATTCTGTAATATAAAATAGAAGTGGCTAAATTATTTATTCCTGCATCGGTATAACGGTATACACTGGCCGCAGATTTATTAACTGTTGCAATAGTTGTAAAATTTGTACCGTTGGTGCTGCGTTGTAATTCGTAATGATGGTTATCCTCTTCATTGGCTACCGACCAGTTGAGCAATCCGTCGTTACCCTGCTTTACAACATTGAAGGAAAGCCAGTTTAGAGGAAGAAGGATACTTGTCCCTAAAACTGAAGTTGAAATGGTTGTTCCTGGTGGAATAAAATTAGGAAATGTATAACTGAAGGCATTTGTAACAGTTGTTCCAGAACGTAAATAATACAAATCAGATCCATCGGATGAGGCTGCGCCGCTGCAGTAAAAAAGTGCGAATCCTAAAGCCCCCTGATCTGGTAGAGTTACCAATGAAACTGTTGCAAAATTGGGATTACCTCCAAATTCTAATTCCAAAATTTCTGTTTCTGCACCTATATTAAGATTAAATGCATTTAAGTTTGCTATGTTGTAATGAATATAACCTGATTCGGTATAAGGAATATTTAATTGAAAAGTAGCAGCAGGAAAAGGATTATTAATAATAGTAAGACTTGGAATTGGAGCCGGTGTTGTAGCCGGTATACTAATATTAAAATTTAATGTTGCAATTTGGCCGTTGACAGGAATACTAAAAGGTTTCAAATATAATTTAACCCGGTTTGGTGTAGCGCCAACACCAATACTTGCCTGTATTTTTTGTGCATTTACAAAATTTACAATGCCAAATGATAATAATAATAGAAGTAGACGTATCATGATATAAAAAATTAATTTTTAAATAATATAAACACTAATTCGGGAGCGTTTGATTTCTTGTTGTAAATTGATTATTGTTCAAAACAGTAATTAATATAAGATCTTTATCGTTTGCACCCCCAGTATATCTAACTGCTCTATTCAGGTTGACATCAGCTGCATTATAGGTGTTATTAATTATACCAAATTGGTTATTACTTAATACGGTAATCAATAAATAATCTTTATCATTTGCCCCACCTGTATATCTAACATTTGCATTTGCATTCGCATTACCTCCCCACAACAAATTAACATTCCCCAAAACCGGATGTGTAGCAGTAGTGTATGCTGCAGCGGTACCAAATAACTGCGGATCACCCGCCGTTCTTATATCAATTAAATTAGTGGTAAATGCAGTTGATTTTGTTTCATTAACCAATCTCGGTGATGATTGATCGATACTTAAACCAAGGTGATTACGATGACGGACAGCAACGATATAATTACCATCGGCCAGGTTATTAAAGGTAACAGGGCTTACACCATCTACATCAACAATATCGCCATCCCTTTGAACTAATGCACTACGGGTTTGTAAAATAACATTGCCGGGTGATGCATTAAGGTTTCTTAATTCTAAAAATACCCAGTCTACAATATTATCTGCGGGAATTAACTGTGCATTTACAACCGTACTACTGGTTATAGTTTCGGTGTTTATATTACTAACATGTGTAAAGGCTGCGTTGTACGGCGCCACCCTGTAAGGATCGGTGCTGGGGAAATTTGCTGTACTGGCAGATGAGCCAAATGGCAGCGTACGAAGATTATCATTCATTAACCCCGATGGCGCATCATAAGCGCCCTGTAAAAATGTTCTTGCACCAAGGGTTAAAAATTTATTTATTCCACTCAGCGAGCCAGCGTTGGTGGTAACCGGTGCAGCTATTCTGTTTGTGCCGGCATTATGGGTTTCACCAACCGAACTCCAGTCGGTACCATTATTAAAATAGCCAACAACATTTGCTTCTGTACCTGCAACATCGGTAGGGTCAATGTATTGCCCTTCAAGCGTAACCGTTCCGCCGGTAATACCTGTTCTTGTAATTGGCCAGGCGGTGTTAAGATGCGATGCCGTCATTGGAGGCTTATTAGGATCGGCAGTACCCAAAACCCTTACGCCAAAGTTGGCACTGGCAAAACTGCTGCCTGTTGTAGTTAAATAAGCGGGGCGGTAATTAGCGTTTTCTCCCACAGCAAATTCATAAGCGGTAGCGTTGGCCGTTAGTTCTTTTATTAACTGCCCGGTGCCATTTGTCCAAATAAATTTTGCTGTATTTGCCCCGGTAATATTTGCAGTTGGGCTAAGGCTGAGGTTTAAGTTTGCTGTTTGAAATTTACCGTTGGTAAGTACAAAACTATTTCCAATTCTGGAGTTTGTATTCAGCAGAGTGGCGTTGGCCGCATTATCTAATTCTAAGTTGGGTATGGTAAACCCGCCCATATCCACATTTTGTAATGTACTGCCTTTTAAAAGTAACAAACCTGTTCCCTGTATATCTACGTTGCTGGTTACATCACCCTGCACAGTAACCGTAGCCCCGGCCTGTATAAAAAAAACAGCATTATCAATTTTTAGCTGAGCCATAGTACTGGCCGAAAAAAAGGTACACAGCAATAATATATTTTTCATGTTTTTAATTTATTAAAATAAAAATACCAACTATTAAATATTGATTGCGCCTCATTTAGTAAACGGTATGTACAGCTTAGTAAATGGGAGGTTATACAATAAAATTAATGTGGCGCTAGCCATTTTCCTATACCCTATTTGTGGGATATTTTAAGTTTTTTATTGCAGCATTTACATCATTATTAAAAGCACGCTACTGAACAACCACCTTCTTAGAAGGTGGGTTGAAAGCATCGGGCATAGCCCTCTTTACGTCTCTGATGTTGCGGAGAACAAATCAAAATTCCGAGTT
>JAYURK010000205.1:0-27035 GCA_043756235.1 Ferruginibacter sp.
GCATCACATGCATCGTGGGCCTGCTGCACGAAATATAAAGCGCTATCCAGCCGGTTGGCCCGCAAATATGATTGAGCCAGGCGTTGAAATGCAAAAGGATGATCCTTTTTTTTATTTCTCCTGTCCAATTTAAGATACAACCTGGCATACTTTATTGAGGTCTCGTAATCGCCTTTTATACTGTAATACTCAGGCAAAACTCCCATATTATTGACCCAAACACCCCGACCTTCAATTTTTGGGCTGCCAAAATAGGTAGTACCGGTTGGCCGGCTGGAATCCAGGTAAGCCATCGATTTTTTATTATAATAAATAGCCCTGTCAAATAATCCGATAGCCCTGTAAAACCCGCCTAAAACAAAATAGCAGGATGCCAAACCGGAAGAATCATTTGATTCCCTGAATCGGACCAGGTAATTACTATATAACTGGATACCCTCTGCAAGATGCTCGGAATTCCTATAAGGACCCCGCAGATCTTCCAGGATATGATTGATGAAGTAATTTTTTTCAGGTGATTTGCTTTTTTCAATTCTGTTTACCAATAATTTTCCAAAATTAATTGTCTTAGTTCTATTTCTATTATCTCTATTATTCAGAACCCCTAAAACCAAATAGCAGATATTAAAGCTCATATCCTCGTCATCTCCTGTTCTAAAGTGATTAGCCTCCTCAACAATCTGTTGCACCGTACTATCTGTCATAACATTTCGTCTTAACAGGGGCCTGATTTTATTTAATAACACGGTATCAACTTTTCCCTTTTTATCACCAGCCCTCAATATTGAAAGCAATGAGTCCGTATTATCAGATTGTGCATAGGCCTGATAGCAGTTGGTTCCCAGGCAGAAGCATAGTAGTATAGAAATAAAAATCCTGATCATAACAGCTGTTTAGTGGGTAATTGAATGATAAATGTTGTTCCGATTCCCTGTTCGGTTTCTACAGTGAGCTGGCCGCCATGTGCTTTTACAATATCATAACTCAATGATAAACCCAAACCTGTTCCTTGTCCGGTGGGTTTTGTGGTAAAGAAGGGTTGAAATATTTTATCGAGTATTTTTTGAGGTATGCCGTTGCCATTGTCTTTTACAGAAATTAAAACTTTGTTACCATCCTTCTTTGTGCTAACAGAAACAGTTGGTTCGTACAGAGAAGTCAAGTTTTCAAAACTTGACTTCTCTACCGAAGCCTTCTTCTTTTCATCAACAACGTAGAAAGCATTTGTTATGAGATTCAATATCACTCTTCCAATATCCTGCGGAATAATATTGATGTTACCAATGCTTTCATCAAAATCTGTTTTCATTGTTGCATTGAATGATTTGTCTTTAGCTCTTAATCCATGATAAGCTAAACGTAAATATTCATCCGCCAGTTTATTAATATCGGTTGGCTCTTTTTTACCGCTGCTACTACGGCTGTGTTGTAACATTCCTTTTACAATGGCATCTGCTCTTTTGCCGTGGTGATTTATTTTTTCTGAATTTTCCTTTATGTCAGCTGCAAGCAATTTTACTTCTGCTGTATTTCCCTTATCAACTTCATCAACCAATTCACTGATCAACTCGTTGTTTACTTCACTAAAATTATTGACGAAGTTCAACGGGTTTTGAATTTCATGGGCAATACCTGCGGTAAGCTCACCAAGGCTGGCCATTTTTTCTGATTGGATGAGTTGCTGCTGTGCAGATTTGAGTTCACTATAAGCGGTTTCAATTTTTTCTTTTGCCCGCTGCTTTTGCCTGTTATTTCGCAAAAGTAAAAGTGCAGCAATCAAGAAAATTAACCCGGTACCAATAATTGCGTACATCCTTAGCCGGGTGCGATTTTTTTCCCGTTCTCTTAAAATCTCATCCTGCCGCTGCTGTTCATTAAAAGCCATGTTTTGAAAATCTCTTTCTTTTACCTGGTTATACAGCCTGTTATTGAGCGATACTCTTAATTCAAGGTATTTAATTACACTGTCACGCTGGTTTGTTTTTTTATATGCATCTGCCAGGATGCTTGCAGCTTGAAGTATTCCTCTTTGATAGGAAACAAAACTCCATTTTTGGAGTACTTCGCTGGCATAGAAAATACTTGAATCTGTCTTCCCGGTTTCCTGGTAAAGCAATGCAATCCCGTTATAGGTTTCAACTATATCTTTATTATCAACAACAGGTAAGGCCAGCCGGTAATAATACATAGCAGAATCGAATTGCTTCAATTTTCTATAAATATTTCCCCGCAAAAAATATAACCAGCCCCAGGGGGAGCTATTTATCTTTTTATCATATTCAAATGCCTTTTTTATATAAATGCCTGAAGAATCTAACTGGTTTTGCAATTCATAAATTGAGCAGGCAATACCGATACCGATTAGTTCGAGTGAATTGGATATTGCATCCATTGCTAATCCTTTATTAGCATTTGCAAGGGCTTTTTCATAGTCTCCAAAATCACGATAAATATTTGCCAGCAAATAATAAGTGATAGCAATAGCCTCCTTATCTTTCAGATCCTCATAAAGGCGCAGTGTTATAAATCCTGTTTCCAATGCTTTGTTGTAATCTCCCACCCCCCATAAACCCCAGCCTAATGATCGATTACAAAATGCCAGGCCTGCTTTGTAGTCCAGCTGCCGGCTAAGCAGCACTCCTTTTTGACCATAGGTTACTGATTTCTCAGCCTCGTTAAAGGCAAAGTTGTAGGATAACTGGCCCAGCATATTTGCTTTGGCAGTATCATCCTTCATTGTTGCTAATAACCTTTCCATCGAATCAAGCCTGGGGATATTGAGAAATGACAGTTGGTTAAAATCTCCGGTGCTATTTTGTGCATAGCCGAATAAAACAAAAAAGCAAACCGTGAAAGATAAAAGCAGCAGCTTCATAGTATGTTATTATTTATTAAATAATATGATTGTTTTATAAGGTACCGGATGTTACCAACTCTTATCCAGATAATTGAATAATAAACTCACTTCCTTCGCCTTCCTTCGTTTCCACCTTCAACTCCCCACCATGCGCCTTTACAATATCATAACTCAAACTCAAGCCTAATCCTGTTCCCTGCCCGGTTGGTTTGGTAGTAAAGAATGGTTGAAATATTTTATCCAGTATTTTTTGGGGGATACCATTGCCGTTGTCTTTTACTGAAATTAAAACTTTGTTACCATCCTTCTTTGTGCCAACAGAAACAGTTGGTTCGTACAGAGAAGTCAAGTTTTCAAAACTTGACTTCTCTGCGAAAGCCTTCTTCTTTTCATCAACAACATAAAATGCATTGGTGATTAAATTTAAAATTACCCTTCCAATATCCTGTGGAATAATATTGATGTTGCCAATAGTTTTATCAAAATCAGTTTTCATGGTAGCATTAAAGGATTTGTCTTTTGCCCGTAAGCCATGGTAAGCCAATCGTAAATATTCATCGGCCAGTTTATTAATATCGGTGGGTTCTTTTTTGCCACTTCCACTACTGCTATGTTGCAGCATTCCTTTTACAATAGCATCGGCTCTTTTACCGTGATGATTTATTTTTTCAGAATTTTCTTTTATATCATCAGCTATTTCATTTGCTGTTTGCATATTGCCCGTTGCCAATTCCAATTTTAATTCATCAACTAATTCTTTATTTACTTCCGAAAAATTATTAACGAAGTTTAACGGGTTTTGAATTTCATGCGCAATGCCTGCGGTGAGTTCTCCAAGGCTTGCCATTTTTTCAGATTGGATCAATTGTTTTTGTGTGGCCTGTAACTCTTTAAATGCTTCTTCTGCTTTTTGTTTTTCTGCCTGTATCTGTATAAGATTAAGACGGGCTATTTCGGTTTGTGCTTCTGCTTTTTGCAGGTCGAGGAAACGGGTGTAGGATTGATCGAAAACACTTGCAAACCTGTTAATAATATCCTCTTCTTCTTTCAAAAACACTTTAGTTCGATAAGTGAAAATGCTTAGTACAAAATTCTTTCTAAATGACGATGAAACGGCCATAGCTTCGCCCTGAAGCATGAATTTCTTTACATCATCCGGAATATACCTGCCATCTGTTTCGGTGAAATAATAATTGAAGAAGTCGTTTTTTTCTCTCTTACTGAAAAGGAATGACGTAAATAAAGTTTGCTGTTGCCAGTTTTTTACCAGCCAAATACTAAATGTATGATTGCTATAGGGTACATACACTTCACTTATCACATCATTTCCGGCTACGGCATTCCAAGCATAGAATCCTTTATCATCAAATTCCGTGGCGAGATTGGCACTGTCAAAATCAAAATTGAGTAGGTGTAACTGGTTGGTCAGAGTTAGAATCACCTCCTTTAATTCATCACTCTGCTGCATGGCCATTGCCCTTGCTCTTACTCTTTCCAAGCCCAATTCTATTTGTGCATCTTTTGCCTGTGCTTCGGTCTGTTTTAAATCATTGAAACGGGTATAACTGAGATCAAAAATTTTTCCGAAACGATTGAGTATGTCTAATTGCTCATCTGTTGGCTTAGACGGGCCTGATGCTTCAATCAACCCGAAGTTGTTAAATGATCCGGCTACAAAAGTTTCTTCTGAAGAAAGGATGCCTTGTTTAACTGTTTCGGGTAATTGTGAAAGTTCAGTTTCATTAAGCAGTAACCGATCAATTGTTTTTTTGTCATCACCTTTGAGAAAATAAATCCATTTTTGATTTTTTTCCTTCCAGCCGGATAAAATTGAATTGTAATAAGGATGATCAAGATATTTAACAAAATAACTCTTGGCGATTTTCTTATCCTCTGAATTAGCCATCCACATTCTTGCAGCTAATGAATCGTGTTCAAAAATCCAGATAATGCAACGGGCCAATATCAAATCGAGCTTTACCAGTTCTTCAAATAAAATAGCAACCACTTCTCCTAATTCATCAGAGTTTTGCATGGCCATTGTTTTTGCCCGAACTCTTTCTAATGCTAATTGAATTTGTGCTGCTCTTGCCTGTGCTTCTGCTTTTTGCAAATCGAGAAAACGGGTATACGATTGTTCGAATACTTGTGCCAGCCGTTTAATCACTTCATTCTCTGATTCTGTATAAAGTTTGCCATAATAATTTATCACCGATAAGGAAAATGACTTTGTCACCACTGTTGTCAATGCCATCCCTGGTTGATTTAATACCCATTTCATCCTGTCTTCATCAGTATTTTTTGATATGCTATGTTCGAAAAAATAATTTAAAAAACTATTTTTCTCTTCCGCACTCAGTACTGCTGTCAGCATATCTTTTCCGGAAGTAACCGCATCATTGCGTTCGTTAAAAAGCCGGTGATTGAAATAGGGCACAAAAAGTTTGGGTGGCATATTGCTGCCCGGTGAGGATATCCATATTTCCCAATCGGGCATACTGGCATTAGTTATAAAATTTGCAGAGTGAAATTCAAATCCAAGAACCGTAAGCTGATCAGTTAGTATCCTGATCACTTTCTGTAACTCATCGCTTGAGTGCATCGCCATACTGGCACTTCGTACTCTCTCCAACGATACCTCTATCTGAGCTTCTCTTGCCTGCGCTTCTGCCTGTGCCACATCTGCATACCTCCTGTAAGCAAAGTCAAATACATTTCTAAAACGCTTGAGTACATTTAATTTTTCTTCTGTAATGGAACCGAAGGTTGAAATACCAATTGCACCTACACCAATAGAATAAAAATAATAATACAGTGCATCCAAATTATTTAGTCGTGCATCTTCATATTCACCACTTTCCCGCCGCCGTTGTTTCCAACTTTCCAATTCGTCTTTTGTAACAACCAACTCTGCAAATGCATCTTGCGAGTTTTTGATTATTTTCTGAAATTGCTCAAACACGGGGTGACTACTATATGTGAGTCTCGCTTTATTTCCTCCGGTATCGGTTGAATAATCATAATCAATTAACAAACTGTTATCATCATCCCAAAAATTGATCAGTGTATTTCTTATTTCAGAAAACCCGAGTGACTGCAATTCAGTGAACATTACTTTACAGATCGCAAGAATATCGTCCGGCTTTTTCATGCCCATCGCTTCTGCTCTTACTTTTTCTAACGCAGTTTCAATTTCAAGCTCCTTGTTTTTTTGTTCCAGTTCAATGGTGCGGCGTTTAATGGCTTCACGCAATTGTTGGTTTTCTGCTGCTATTTTATCAATAGCAATGTTTTCTCCATCTGCTGCTTTTGCATCGGGGAAAGAAGAATGCTGATGTATAATTTTCCAGCCATCTTTTTTTTGCTGCATAAAAGTGGAAGCCCTGAATTTTGAATAAAAAATCCAGCTGCCCTCTGCTAACGCATACAGATCGCAAAACTCATGAATTAAAATTGCATGCTCCTGTTGCTCCAGTGTTGTTTTCCTGTTCCGCATTTCTAATTTACCCGCCACCTGTTCAATGGTGTTGTACAAAAACTGAACAGCATCTTTTTTATTCGAAAACATTTCACTTTCGGCACTGCCTACCTGTGTGTATTCATCGGCCAGCAGCGGGTGCATGGCTTCTACATTACCATTCAGGTAATTATCCCAATATCCATTATAAGCTTTTAATACTTCGGCTTCCAGTTTTTTGGTGAGTTTCATTTATTATAAATAACTTTTCTTTTGCGGTATCAATTTTATTGCTAAAAATAATTTTACCATCAAATAAATCAATCTTGTTAGAACATTAAATATTTATGATTATAATTTTTTATAAAGGATATTTAAGGATAGATTGTATGTTAAGATTTATAAAAGAACACAGGTAGAGCGTAGCCAGTGCTTCATGATAAGGATAAGTAAACAGGCGTATTAAATTTTTATACTGCTGTTTTTATCAACTTTTTAAGGTATGCCTGTTTAGCCGGTTCTTTTTTTGTTTTACAATAGTTTGTAAAATAATGGTGCTGTTGTAAAAACTTAATTTGTGTTTTATGCCATTGCGCTTCGGTAAACTGAGGATTGATGTATTTTAATTCTTTATATAATTTGGTTGCAGTTTTGCCGGCGGCTGCAGTACCTAAATACTCCAGGTCAGCATCGGCAATTATTTGTTCCAGTAAGTTTTTTGGCGATTGCGGAATTTTGGTAGCCATTATCATACCGCAGATGGTTTCTATAGCATTAAAAGAATACCCGTATTCCGGTAAATATTTTTTTGCCAGCATACAGCTTTCTTCTTCGTGGCCGGCATAAATATTAATGTAGCCGGCATCGTGCCATAAAGCGGCTACCGTTATTAAATCAATTTCCTGAGCAGTGCATTTTTCATGCTCCGCAATTTCAATGGCCTTTTCTACCACATACATCGTGTGCGGTGCATTGTGGTAATAATAAAATTTATTGAGTTTATTATTTAATAAACCCAATACAAAATTTTGCATTGCCTGTTTATTTTGCATGGGCCTTTGCTTTTAAAATACCGCCACTGGCTTCTTTTATACTTTGTACATAAATAAAAGCTTTGGGGTCAATCAACATAATGGATTCATGTATTTGTTTTATTTCCAGCCGGGTAATTATTGTTACTATAATTTCGCAATCGGTTCTTATATCAAAACTGCCGGGCAGGTAACCCCGCTCGCCTTTATATACCGTAATGCCTTTGCCCAGCTCATTTACTAAAAAACTTTTTATTTCTTCCTGGCGGGAAGAAATAATGTTCATGGCGGTAAACTCTTCAATACCATCCACTACATAATCGGTAGCACGGGTAGCCGTAAAATAAGTAATGATGGAATACATGGCCGTTTCGATACCAAACTGAAAAGCAGCCACTGTAAAAATAATAGTATTGATGAGCATTATAATTTCGCTGTTGCTAAAACCTGTTTTTCTGCCGGTAAAAACAGCAATCACTTCGGCACCATCAATTACACCACCACCCCGTATTACCAACCCTACACCGGTGCCTATTAAAATGCCACCAAAAATTGCAATCAGCAATTTATCATGTGTTACCGGGTTTATATTAACAAACAATAGGCCTATCGAAAGCAGTATTACTGCAAGAGTAGTTTGCACCGCAAAAGTTTTACCAATTTTAATATAGCCCAGGTAAACAAACAGCACGTTTAAAATAATTACTAAAAAACTGATGTTGATATGAAAAATTTCGTGCAGTAAAATGGAAATACCGGTAATGCCACCATCCATAAATTTATTGGGTATCATAAACCCCTTCATGGCTAATACGGCCAGGGTAGTACCTACAACAATCAATAAAAGATTTTTAGGATTCCACACCTGTTTCCAATCTACGGTATCGCTTTTGTATTTTTTTATCATTGCAAGGCAGCTGAGTTAAGATTTACTGTAAGTTAGTAATCTCTTTTGATACTTTATACAGCCAGCTGCTTTTAAATGTATTATCACAACTGTTTTTAATCATTACGGCTGTAGTTTTATGGATGCCTTTTTTTACCCGGCCATCAATGCATTTTTTTCTTATAAAGTATGATAACACTGTGGTAAAGCAGCGGCTTTTTTAATGACTTACTCCTGTTATTTTACTTCAATCGATTGTATGATGGCAGCCAGCACTGCGGCAATTTTAGTGTCATCCATCCAACGGGTAACTACCAGCAGGTCGTGTTCCTTATCTATAATAATATAATTGCCCCCAAACCCTGCGGCGTAATAAACGTTAGGAGATATGCCTTTCCAATCCTGCGAAGTATTTAACCACCACATGTACCCGTAATTTTTATTTGTTACAGAGGGTTGCAGTGCCTGGCTAATCCATTTTGCTGATAACAGTTGTTGGTTTTTCCATTTTCCATTTCTTAAAAATAATAAACCCAGCCTTGCCTGATCGAGCGTATTAATAAAAATGCCGCCGCCATGGTGTCCGCCGCCGCTTACCGATTGCATCATCAGCCCATCCATATTTACAAAAGCATTTTCGTAACCATGCCAGCGCCAGGTAGTGGAAGCGCCAATGGGATCCATAATTTTTTCTTTTAAAACCACGGGTAATGGTTTGCGCCAAACCTGTAATAATGAATAGGCTAATAAATTTACACGAACATCGTTGTATTCGTAATTGGTTCCCGGTTCAAAAAGCTTTCTGTTTTTCCAGTCATCAATAGTCCCTTCTTTTGGCGGTCTGTCGGCCCAGTCATGTAAACCAAAAAGGCTGCCCGACCAATCACTGGATTGTGTAAGCAAATGTTGCCAGGTAATTTTTGCATTATGTTGTCCTTCAAAACTTTCGTCACCTACATATTGGTTTACTTTATCCGTTACATTTTTTATAAGGCCATTATCAACCGCTATACCTGCAATGGTGGACAGGTAACTTTTTGTAACGCTAAACGTCATATCAACACGGTTTACATCGCCCCATTGCGCAACTATATAACCATTTTTTATTATCAGCCCGGCCGGGCCGCCCCGTGGTTTCATTGGCCCTAATATTTTATAGCCCGGTTCTCTTGCATAAGATTTTATATTGGCAATGCGAAGGTCTCTCTCCATTTTATTTTCGCTGTTAAGCGCCAGGTTTATGGCACTATCCAATAATATTTTATTCATTTTCAGTTCGGCAGGGGTTTTTATTTGCCATGCTGTATCCGGAAAATATTGTTGCTGTGCAGTAACAGTTACAGCGCACAGGCTTACTAAAAACACCAATACTATTGTTTTTATAAATGCAGTAACATAAAAAAAGGGGTACCGTAAAAGTGGTTTTTTTGTCATTTTTAAATATTTATTTTTTGCTGCTTACCAGATGTTTTATTAAATAAATTACTGCAAACACCAGTATAAAAATACCGATTCCTGCAAGTTCGGGTTTAGTTAAATTAGAAAGCAGCCATATAATGCCGGCAGTAGCCAGCAGCGGCACAATTATACCACCCGGCACCATAAAAGTTTTTTCTGCAGTTGCCCTATTTTTTTTTTGTAGTTTGATAGTGGCCAGCACCACACCCAAATAAATAATTAATACGGCTGCACTGGCAATAGTGGCCAATTGTTTAAAACCCCCGGATATAGCAAAAACAAAACCCGATAAACCATAAAATATAATTGCAACATGTGGCGTAAAAAAACGCGGATGAACTTTCGCTAATGGCCGGGGCAATAGCCCATCTCTTGCACCGGCAAATAATATTCTTGGTATAGAAAGCATTTCGCCACCCAATGCGCCCAGCATGGCAAGTGCCGTAACGGCAATAATTAAAACAGTACCCGATTTGCCAAAAACAATACCCGCTACTGCTGCCAATGGGGCATCTTTATGTGCGGTAATGCTTGCGCCTAAAACGCCTTGCGTTACTAGTTGTATGGCCATATATAAAATCAACACTGCCAGTACTCCAAAAAAAATACCGAGTGGTACTGTACGTTTTGGATTTTTTATTTCGCCGCTGTTGCTCAACGGTCCTTCAAAACCAAGAAAAGCAAAAAATAATAAAAGTGATGCTGTACCAATGTTACTAAAGGTAGGGGCAGTTATCCATTTTAAATTTTCGGCAGCAACAAAATTTGCACCGGCAATTACCAAAACTATCATGGGTATTAATTTTGCTATGGTGGCAATCTCAATTAAATGTACACCGTTTTTTACACTGCGAATATTTAAAAATACAAGCCCTCCAAAAACAAAAAATAAAAATACCGCTCTAAAAATTTGATTGCCCATTAATGGAAAAAAATATTTTAGGGTATCGGCTAATGCGTTTGCGATGGCAGCATCAGAAAATAAACAACCGCCTATCCAGTAAATATTGTTAGCTAAAAATCCGGCAAAGGGGCCAAAGGCAGTTTCAATATACGTGTACACGCCACCGCTTACCGTTGTTTTGCTGCCCACTTCTGCAAAGCACAAACCAATTAAAAATATTAACGCACCACAAACAAAGTAAGCCAGTATTGCAGTAGCGCCAAGGCCTTCGGCAATTATTGCCGGTATTACAAAAATGCCTGAGCCTGCGGTGATATTTAAAATAGCCAGCGTTAGCGAACGTACGCCAATTTCTCTCTTAAGATTTTCGGGTGTTACAACCGGCGTCATATTTTTTTGCTTTAGATAAAATTAATATTAACGCTTCCATCTAATTTGCTTCATTGGCTTTTAAAACCCTCAAAAAATTTCCGCCCAAAATTTTATTGATATCTTTTTTGCTGTAGCCTTTTTGCACCAGTGCTTTTGTAATTAAAGGATAGGTAGTAACATCATCTAACTGTTGTGGCGTAAGGTTAATGCCATCAAAATCGGAGCCAAGGCCCACATAATCCACACCCACTAAACGGATAATGTATTCGATGTGATCAACTACCATAGAGAGTGGCGGCCTGCTGCTGTTTGCTGCTGCTGCATATTTATAATACAAATAATCCATCGCATAATATTCGGGCATACCGGTTTTTAAAAGCGAATCGTTTTCTGCAGCATGATTTTTAAGGAACGCCGCTTCCTTTTTATCAAAACTGCTGTCAATAAATCCGGGGTTGAAATTTACCTGTATAACGCCGCCATTTTTTGCAATGGCTTTTATCTGTTCATCTTTTAAATTGCGGCGGTGCGGCACCAGGCTGTACACCGAACTGTGAGAGGCTATGATGGGTTTAGTGGTAAATTTAATTACATCCCAAAAAGTTTGATCGCCGGCGTGGCTGATATCAATCAGCATACCCAATTGATTCATTCTTTGTACTACCTGCCTGCCAAAATCTGTTAGGCCCTTATGTGGTAAATTTAATCTTGTAGTTTCATCCGCTGCGCTGGTAGCCCAGGCCGGCGCAATATTATGTGTGAGCGTTAAATATCTTGCACCCCGTTTATAAAGTGCTTCTAATTTATTAAGATCGTCTTCAATCATGTGGCCACCTTCTACACCAAACATAGCCGCCATCTTTTGTTGTTTTATGGCTTTTAGCAATTGGTTATAATCAGCCACCTTCACCATCTTATCCGGGTTGCGTAATACCACCGCATCCAGACTGTCCATTTCTCTGTTGGCATAAGCAAATGCATTTTTAACATCGCCATCGCAGTACACCGAAAATACTTGTACATCCAGTCCGCCTTTTTTAAAACGGGCAAGGTCGCTGTGGGTTTTACCGGTAAGGTCGCGGTCAAAAACAATTCCAAGGTCCACGGCCCTCATCAGTATATCATTATGGGTATCTGCCACAATGGCTTTAGCATGAATTTTTTTATAAGACTGTGCAATAATTTGTTGAGATAATATAAAGCAGGCGATAAATAATTTTACTTTCATGATGTGGTGTAAATTAATTATTTAAGTTGATTTTAACTCAGCTGTTTATACATCAGGTAAAGTAGCTGCGGTTTTATAATTCAGTTAATTTATCCCAGGGTTTTACAACAATGCCATTACTTCTTTTTTGTTTAACCTTTCCACATTAAGCCAGGTAAAACACTTTTGGACAAATCCGGAATTCAATTCCGGATTTGTCCAAAAGTAGTTCCTCAAAAAAAGGTATAAAAATATTCTTGCTGGCTTTTGCCATCACCTGCTGCACTTACTTTACCCGGTTATATTTTCTCAACACATCCATCACCAATTTATGCGGAAGGCCATAAGCTTTATTACCATTTATTCCTTCCATTGTTTCTGCCGCCACCATTGCATTGATAATAGCTTCTTCTGTTGCCTGTATAGTAGCTTCAAATAAAGGATTTATTTCATCATTTGGCAATGTTTCCACTTTTGTAAAGCTGTCTCTTTGAAAAGCAGTAGGGTTAGCGGTGGAGAATGCAATAAAAATATCGCCGGAGCCATTTGTTCCTTGTCCGCCTACTTGCCCGATACCTAAAGAAACCCGTTGAACAATTCTTTTTAACTGGTGCGGTAATACCGGGGCATCTGTTGCCACCACTACTATAATAGACCCATCACCTTGCTGATAAGAAGGAGGAGCTTTGAATTCATTATTCAAAGTATCTATCAATTCTTTGCCAACCGGCACGCCGGCAATAGTGAGATTTCTTTTTCGGCCAAAGTTTGCCTGTACAAATACACCCAAAGTATAAGTGCTGTCTTTTATTTTTATTACTCTTGATGAAGTACCGGAGCCGCCTTTAAATCCTAAACACATCATACCGGTGCCGCCGCCTACATTTCCTTCTTTTATAAAACCACTCTTTGCACTATCCAATGCTTCAAATGCATTGCTTTCTTTAACATGAAAACCATAAATGTCATTTAAAAAACCATCATAGGTTTCTGCCACTACGGGGTAGGTGTACCAAAAATCTTCTTTGTACCATCCCGTTTTTACAAACCATTTCAATACCGCATCTCTTACCACGCCTACACTGTTGGTATTGGTTATCATTATGGGGCCTTCTAAAAACCCTGATTCTGTTAGCCAGGTGGTGCCCGTCATTTCGCCATTGCCATTTAATGAATACCAGTTACCATACACCGGGTTATTATTTCTTCCTCTTGGTAAAATAGCTGTTACGCCTGTACGCACCGGGCCTTTGCCACTTATGTTTTTTCCAGTACCGGAAATAATGGTACTGTAACCTACTTCCACACCTTTTACATCGGTGATGGCATTAAATTTTCCGGGAGTGCCATCAAAAGGAATTCCAATTGTTCTTGCTCTCGGTTTTTGTGCAACAGCTATCTGCACAATTGCCATAAGACAAAGAATGGCGGCGAATATTTTTTTCATTCTAATCATCTTTGTTATGTTTTTTTAATTTTTAGTTGCTTTGCTTTCCATCCACTTATTAATTTTTGATTCCAAAATAATCAGCGGCAAGCAGCCATCTTTTAACACTTCATCGTGGAATTCCTTAATGTCAAATTTATTTCCCAGTTTTTTCATTGCTCTTTCACGCAGTTCAATAATTTTTAACTCACCTACTTTATAACTTACTGCTTGCCCTGCTGTAACCAAATAACGTTCTATCCGTTGTTCCGCTTCAATAGCTGATACGGGTTGGTTCTCCAAAACATAAGCTATGGCTTTTTCACGGCTCCAGCCTTTATAGTGGATTCCTGCATCTACAACTAATCGAACAGCCCGTTCAATTTCACCATTTAGTCTACCTAAATATTGATATGGGTCTGTGTACATGCCTAATTCATTACCTAAACTTTCTGCATACAAGGCCCAACCTTCTGTAAAAGCACTTGTGGTATAAGCTTTTCTAAATTCAGGAATATCAACTTCCTGTTGAATCGCTAATTGATAGTGATGACCAGGAATAGCTTCGTGAATAAATAAGTCTTCCATAGCAAAATAATTGTATTGAGCCGGGTCTCGGATTACTTCATAAAAAATGCCGGGTCTTGTTCCATCTCTCGATGGTTTATTGTACTGGGCGTTGGCACCCGCAGCCCTGAATTTTTCAGTAGCCCTTACTTCAAATTTTGCTTTGGGTCTTAAATTGAAAAGGAGATTCAGGTGCGGCGACATTTTATCCAAAAAACTTCTGAATCTATCCAGTACTTCCTCCTCTGTTTTGAAGGGGAAAAATTTAGGGTCGGTTTTTACATATTCAAAAAATGATTTTAAGTCACCTTTAAAGCCCACTTGCGTTTTTACAGTTTCCATTTCTTTGCGAATACGGGCAACTTCACTGAGGCCTAAATTGAAAATTTGTTCGGCTGTAATGTTTGTAGTGGTGTAATACTTTAACCACAATTCATATTCTTTCTTCCCTTTATCATTATTTAATAAGCCGGATGTTGTTCTTGCTTTTGGAATATACTCAGTAACAAGATAGTCATGCAATTTTTTATAAGCTGGTTTGACAATTGTTTCAATGGCATCCGTGTAATCTTTTTTTAATTGAACCGCAGCAGAACTATCTAAGTTGGCCGGAAGTTTTAGTAAAGGTTTATAAAAAACATTTTCCTGTATGGCACCTTCAAATAATGGTTTTAATTGTGGCGGCACTTTTTCCATGGCAGCCCTTGGGTTTGTATTATTTTGGGCAACACCCTTTCTCATATTAGCAATGGCCTGGTTCACCCAAGTTTGAAAACCTTTCATACGGCTGATAAAATTGCTGTAATCTTTTTCAGTATTGAAAGGAATAAAGCCTGCTCCCGAACCCAACGTAGCAAAACGGGTAGAGAAACTAAATACGAATTGGTCAACTGGTCTGTAAAATCCCAAAGAGTTGTTTAGTCTTTCGTTTTCTGATTTGAGTTTGTAGGTAAGCACATCAATACTTAATAACTGAGATGCTGTTAAGCCTGCTTTGTTGATGAGGCCCAATTGGGTGAGATATTTTTGATTGAGTGCTTTTGCTTTTTTTATATACGCTTCGCTGATGGTAATTTCAAGTTGACTATTGTAATCAATGATGCCTGCTTGTGTTGCGTCCAAAGGATTTAAAGCATAATATTCTTTTGAATACTGTTCCAGTAATTGCTCCAATTTAATCGGTTGGTTTTTCTTTTGTGCTAAAAGCTGAAAAGAAAAAAGATTAATCAATGTGAAAAATGTTAAAGCTGTTTGTTTGATTTTCATTTTAAGATTTATTTCATTTTAAAAAAATGATATTGTTACGCTATAAAAAAATTCTAAAATTTTCCCGGTTTAATACAACAATATCTGCTTTATAAGTTTCTGCAAAAATCTTTGGCAACTTAATTTTTGCTTTTTCATTCCATTTTATTTCATAGCCGGTTACTTTTTCTGCATCTTCTTCTACATAATCTATTTCCTGCTGCTGTACTGTTCTCCAGAAATAGGGCCTGGCTAAACTATTATCGTATTGTAGTTTTTTAATTCGTTCGCTGATTAAAAAATTTTCCCATAACAAACCTTTATCTTGCCGCAAATCAAGGGCATTAAAATTTCCAAGTACCATGTTTCTTATTCCTGTGTCGCAGAAATAAATTTTTTGATTGGTTTTAATTTCGTTCCTCAGGTTTTTACTGAAACTCTTTAATTTAAAAATCACAAATGCTTTTTCAAGTATATCAATATATGTACTCACTGTGTTTTTGTCTATGCCGAGTAACTGACTCAATTCGTTAAAGCTTACTTCATTACCAATTTGTAAAGCCAATGCCTGCAGCAGCTTCTCTAAAATGGCTGGCTTTCTTATTCCACCAAATGCTAAAATGTCTTTATACAAATAACTATTTGCCAATTGCTTCAGCACTTCAGCTTCCTGCCCGGTATTGTTAATTACATCGGGGTACATGCCGTACAATACCCGCAACTCAAGCTGCTGTGTTGCTTTTACAAAACCGATGGTATCTTCCAGTTCTTTCCATGAAATAGGAAATAAATGATACTCCCATTTTCGACCAGTAAGCGGCTCGTTTATTTTATTATTAAGTTCAAATGCAGATGAACCGCTGGCAAATAATTGAACATCTTTAAACTGGTCTGTAACAATTTTAAGTGTGAGACCAATATTTTCGATCCGCTGGGCTTCATCAATAAAAACCATTTTATACTTACCAATTATACTTTTAAGCTGCTCTGTATTGGCATTGGTAAGCAGGTTTCTTACGGTAGGGTCATCTCCATCCAAAAACAAATAATCCCCGTTTTCCATTATTTTTTTTAGCAGGGTTGTTTTGCCTACCTGCCTTGGGCCTACCAGTATAATGGCTTTACCAGTACCAATTTTGGCCTTTATCTGAGATTCTATTAGTCTATTTATATTCATATTTGGCTATTATATTCACCAAATATAATAATAATTGGTGAATAATGCAACTTAGGAAGGCCAAAAGGCCTTAATTCGGCCTACTTTTTAAACTTGCCATACACCGCCTGCCCCGGAAAAACATTACTCACTGTTTTTCCATTGTTTAAAATAAAATTGCCATTCACCATTACATATTCAACACCCGCAGAAAACTCCAGGCCTTTTTCAAATGTTGCTTTATCAATAATAGTTTTAGGATTAAAAATGGTAATGTCAGCATCGGCACCCACTTGAATTCTTCCTTTAAAACGCATGGAGGGAGCAATGCCTTCAAAACGTTTTGCAGGGAGTAATGTCATTTTTTCAATAGCTGTGTTTAAATCAATCACTTTATCTTCTCTTACATATTTACCCAACACTCTTGAAAAAGTTCCTGCGCCTCTTGGGTGGCCCAGTTTTGCATACACTCCGCCATCAGAAGCTATCATTACACCCGGCGCTGCTATAGCTGTTTTAAGCCATGCTGGTTTCATCACATGCAGAATTACAGAGCCTCCGTTTTTTTGATAAGCTTCAAACGTTTCTTTTGTAAGGCGTTCTCCGGTAGCAACCCATTGCAGGTCGCTGTAGGTAATACCCAATTTTTCCTGCCATACTTCATTAAAAATTGCACTGTTGATAAATGTATTGCCAGCCGTATAAGGATATAATTCCGTGGAAACATCAATCCCTTTTTTGTTAGCGGCTTCAATCATTTCGAGTGCTACCTGAATTTGCCCTAACGACATACTGTTGATATGTACAATATGCAATGAGGCACCTGTTACTGCTGCATCTGCAATTGCTTCCTGAATAGAAATAATATCAGGATTTCTAACATGGGAGTAAACCAAGGCATTCAATGCTGCAGCCAATTGATATACCCGAAACATTTCATCAGCAGAAGTTTTTGGCAGATAGCCAATCGGTACACCAATACCAATTCCTCCCTCCCCTAAAGCAAGTTTGATATTAGCCGTCATTCTATTGGTCTCCTCTTCAGTAAGTTTGTCAGCATAAGAAGGAGGTAATATTTTAAATAATTTATCAAGGGAAGATTCACCTGCTATTACTGTTTGACGTAACGTTTCAACACCGTGCTGGTATTTTTCAAAAGATTTAAACCGTTCAAAAGGCCAGCACACACTGGCGCCATAATTAATCAATGCTTTCCCTTTTCTTGATTCATACCATTTACCCAAATGTTCAATTCCCCATTCCAATTCTAAAGCTGTTGTTACACCATCGTGTAATTGATATTCCTGCTCCACTTTACTGCGGCCATGTACATGCATATCAATAAAACCGGGGGCAACAACCAAACCACTTACATTAATCGTTTCTTTTCCTTTTAAGGGTTCAGTTGAAATTTGTGCAATGCGGTTATTGAGGATACCTACATTTTTAATGGCATCTAATTTTGTTTCGGGGTCAATTACCCGGCCACCAGAGAGTACAATATCATACTCAATAGTTGATTGTGCTGTTGCGTTTAAGCAAATACAAAGTATGCTAATGAACCCAAAATAATGACGCCATTTTTTTCTGGTGGTGTGTCTGTGTACTTGCATAAAAAATAGTTTAATCGTAATGATATTTAGTTTTAAAATATGCTATAAGTTCTGCATTATTTTTTTTCAGTTTTTGCAAGTCATTCAGTCTTGCCCTGCACCAGCCCGAATACATTCTCAACTGATTGAAATACCGGTTTAATAGTTCCTTGTTGTTGCCATATAAAGTAAAAACTGTGGAAGTGTTGAGCGTATCTTGCCAGCTTTCATAATTGACCAGAGCGTAAAATGTATTCCGGATTTCCGATTGAACTTCCTGGAATCCACTTGTCTCGGCAGCTTTATATTTCCGGAGCAGGTTATCATATAACAGAATACTGTCTGCATCTGCTACTTTTAATAAGCGAAGCCCCCCCGCATTTTTCAGTTGCTGTAAGGTACGGTCTGTATATACCATGTCCGGAAAGTCATTGGAATTTCGGACAATGGCCGTTAAACAGTTTATTTGGGGGCTGTTAGTTTGCAGGGAGTCGTAACAGGAAGACATGTTTTTCAAAACGGAGCGTTTTACCTCAAACCTGCTAATAAGATCGTTAAAATGAGACGAATCAGTTTTCAGGTCTTCATAAAAAGAATAGACATATTGTTTACCCCTGTCTTTCTCTATTTTATGCTCTAACTGATACTCTGCCAAAAATCCGCAGAACACAGCCAGGAACAACATTAAAAACTCCCAGAAATAACTTTTCCAGTTTTTTTTATGATGCGGTGCAGATGGGTTGTGGGCATGATGATGTACTTCCATTTCTTCAGTTTCAGATTTTTGATTTTTGCTTTCGGATGTTTGTTTTGCATCGCCGGCAATACTATCCGTTAAAAGATTTTTATCTTCTGTTATACTATTTTTATCATCTTCTTCCGCCTGTTGTCTGCCCTCGGGGCCCTGTGGGTCGCCTGTTGGCTGTGGTTTTTTTATGTTTTCTTCTTCGCTCATGATTTTGTAATGCTTTAATTTTTAAGGTATCGGTATAAAAATGCTGCAGCAAAAGCAACGAGCAAATAAATAATAAACCTGGTGATGCGATGTTTCATATTTTATCTTCACTTATTGTTTTTTCATTTCCACCTTCTCGCCGTTACCAATAAACCATGCTTTTATCATGGTACCCGTTTTATCAATTTCAAATTCAACAAAACGATCGGATTCATCTGCATAAAAAAAACGGGTTTTTGATTCGGGCTTTAATTCAATATCGGGTGTGCCATCCCGGTGGCGGTATAGCTTGCCTTCTTTTTTAATTAATTCAATAGGGCCGGTTGCAATATATTTACCTGCATAATTATTTAGTATAGCAGTATCTATTTTTACTTCTTTTGGTGTATATGGTATTTGCACCGGCAGGTTAAACATGATGGATGCCAATGCAGTACCCACCGATGTTGAGTTTGATCCATTGTTTGAAATAATCACCACACAAAGATCATCATCCGGAAAATAACCGAGGTAAGATACAAAGCCGGGAATACCACCACTGTGCGATACCCGTTTGTGTGTTTTTAAACTATCGATACCAATGCCATAACCATATTTTTCTTTATAGGGCGTTAGCATTTTTTGTGTGGCTGCTGCAGTAAGTACCTGATTGTTGTGCAGTGCTTTTGTCCACAGGTATAAATCATCCACAGTAGATACCATGGCACCAGCACTGTATGGCGCTTCCATCGAAATTTGCATAGCATGCTGCCAAACATCCTGCTCGTTTTTGCTGTAGCCTTTTGCACGAAAGGTTAAAACTGAATCCAGGTTATCCATCAAAGTATTTTTTAGCCCCAGTTTTTTAATGATGTTTTCCAGTAGATAGGCATTGAATGTTTTGCCCGAAGATTTTTCAACAATTATTCCCAATAAAAAATAACCCGAGTTGCTGTAGTTCCATTTTGTGCCGGGAGAAAAATCAAACGGTTTATTTTTAAATAATGCAATCATCGAATCGGTGGTAAGCGGCAATATTGCTTTTGGCCAAAACTCGGGCAGGTTGGTATAATTGGTAATACCCGATGTATGATTAAGCAGCATGTGTACAGTAATGCTGTCGCCTTTAGGATAATCGGCAATGTATTTACTGAGTTTATCATCAACAGTCAATTTATTTTGTTCGGCCAGTTGCAAAATACAGGCTGCTGTAAATTGTTTGGTAACAGAACCAATACGGTATTTTGTGTTAAGAGTATTGGCAATATTCCACTCTCTGTCGGCCATGCCAAAAGCTTTTTTGTAAATGGCTTTTCCTTTCTGCATTACCAGCACAGTGCCATTAAATTCTTTTATTTTAAATTCGGCCTGTACATATTCATCAAGCAATTTTGAGTAATTTTTTTGCGCCGTTATTGTAAATGGTAATAAAAGAAGCAGGATAATTATTTTCATAATAAATAATAAGTTTAAAGATTGATGATTTATGTTGTTTGATTTTTTTTCATTGCCTGCCATTTTTTATATGTAGCACTTCGCCACAGCCATTCTACTGGGCCGTAGTTAAAATATTTTAGCCAGATGGTACTAAATATTACTTGTAAAATAAAAATTGCAATACCAAAAAGAGTATAATAAAACGGCCCTACTTTTTCTAAATAGCCTAAACCGGCACCCAAAAAAACAACATTGCCAATTAGAGATTGCATAACATAATTGCTAAAAGCCATTTTACCCACGGGGGCAAATACCGATAATATTTTTTTACCGGCAGCAGTTTGAAAACTTAACATTAACATAGCTACATAAGCCATTGCAAGCGGCACCACACCAAACGCATGAGCAAGTGTTTGATAAAAACCATTTATTTTTAAATTGAAATAATCGCCTTCGTGCCAGGACATATAATAAGCCAAGTAATAATTTGCAGGCAGGCCAACAACAAAGCCAACAGCAATAACAGCGTACAATATTTTTTTATGCTGTAAAATGTTTTTATAAAAATCAGACCGGCCAACAACATAGCCAATTAAAAACATGCCCAGTACTTTTGGTATGCGGCTTACAAAAATTAAATATCCATATCTAAAAAAAAACCCGGCTACATGCCCTTTAAAAACATCCCACCAGTTGCCATGGCGTAATAAATTTTTAAAATCTTCTTCGGAGTTGGTATTGTTTAATGCATGATCAACTGCACCACCTGTTTCAAATAAAATTCCGGCCGGTGCATTTAACATTGGCCACTGCATTTTAGCGGCATATAAAAGTATGGGCAGTAAAAGAAAAACAACACCTGTTATTAATAATGTTTTGTTAGAGAATTTTCTGAAGGGCAATAATAAAAAACCCAGCAATGCATAAAAGAAAACAATATCACCGGGCCAAATAAGTAAATGAACAGCACCGAGTATAAGCATAAATACCAATCTTCTTTTTATAGTGGGTATGGCATCAACATCTTTTGTAATGCCTTTTTTTACCTGTAAAGCAATGCCCCAGCCAAACAATAAACTAAAGATGGAATAAAATTTTCCTTCAATAAACATTTGGTGCAGGTACTTTACTTTGTGGTCCAGTTCGGGTAGCAGCATTGGCCCGGATAAATGGGCGCTTTCGCTGTACCATGTAAAACCGCTGCCGAGGTTGGCAATAAAAATGCCCAGTATAGCAAAGCCCCGCAGCACATCCATAAAAATTTCTCTTTCGTTTGTTGCAACAGGATGTAGTGTTTGCATGGCAATCAGGTAAATTTTTTGGTAAAAGTATCGGGCAGGTTAAAGCGGATTTGTAAAGAATTGGATAAGATTTTGTAAGATAATAAAACTAAGCTGAAAACAATTTTATTAACTCACGCCGTTAATTGCTCACCCGTATTTTTCAGTTTTTCCTACTAACCATTTAAGATTGATAATTATTTTTGTTGATCACCATCAAACATATATGCAGTTTTGGGTAAACACGGGCAACCGAAGTATAGATGTTTTAATGCCCTGCCGCTGTACAAACGCATCAATATTACAGGTGATTTTTTAAAAAGGAAGAGGAGTGACTTAATCACCCCTCCTTAGGTTTAATGGTCGCTGGTTAAAATGTAATAAATTATTTTGTTGAGATTTGTTTATACAAGCACGCTGCTGGTTATATTTATTTTGAACTTAAATCTTTACGTAAAAAAAGTAATTCACTCCAAATTTCGCTTACATACTCACGTAGATTATCGAGGTAATCTTCGTAGGCACCAGCACCATTTACTTCATCGTAAGTGGTTCTAAAAGATTTGCGAAAGCCAACTGCCTTTTCTTTTAAACCCTGCTTATATCTTGTTACAAGCGTATACTGTGCCGGGCCAGAGCCATTGGCAGCATAAACAGCAACTGTTGAACCATCAGCCACCCATGCTGCTTTTAGTTTTTTTATCATCGATACTGCTTTATTACCCCAGCCCAATTTTGGGTACCAATGAGTAATTTGAATTTTATCAGAAAAATCACCCAGTGCTATTGTACTTAGCGAATCGATATAAACAGAATAGCCACCCGATTGCCTGTCGGTTAAATGTACCGCTACATTTTTATTCCAGTCCGATTTGTGGTCTGCTCCCAAGTCTCCCCTTTTATCTTCTCCTTCCCAACTGGTAGGCCCTTCGGTAACATGAAACCCTCCGATATCCGGGCCCGATTGAATGGCAAACACCCGCCAATGTGCATCGCCGGTATGGTACTTTTGTGCATGTGCTGCAATGCCTTTTTCAAACTCAAGCAATTTGTCCATTTTAGGAAATACCCGGTGGGTAGAAACTACATTTTTGGTTTGGCTTATGCCTGCAAAAGAAATAAGCATGCAAAGCATAGTAAACAGCTTTGTTTTAAAACGATTAATGTTGTTCATGTTGATTTTGGTTTAATGGTTAAAAAAATTCCGGTTCAATTATTAAAGTGGAACGTTATTCTTTACATTCCTTCGATTATTAAAGCAGATTATTTTTGTTTTACATCATCATTAAAAATATCTCTGATGCAGATAAGTTTTCCGTTGCGGTTTTCCCAAACGGCCATATACTTACCCGTATTAATTATTTTTCCTGCGGCATCTTTTTGTGTGGAGGTTCCTGTTTCGGTAACCGTTTGCTCATTGCCAAATACATCCATAACATCATAACTTACCACCGAGCCTTTTGCTTTTTTTGTAAGGCCTTCTTTAATATCAATAAGTATTGCACCTTTTCCTTTTACCATGGGTTTATTGTTCGAAAGACTTATGGCATCGTCGGCATAAAACGCAGCTAATGCATTAGTGTCACGGGCATTGTCTGCAGCGGCCCAACTGTTTTCTAAAGCCTGTATAGTTTCTTTTAATTTAATCATATCCGTTTTTACAGCAGCAGGTGGTGCAGCCGCTCCTGCTGTTGTGATGGCATCAGCTTTATCATCTGCACCGCTATTACATCCGGGTGTTAAACAAAACAGGGTTATGCAAAGTGCTGCTGCTTTAACAGGATTTATTTTTTTCATTTTTTAGTTTTTATTAGTGAACAAAAATGTTTTATGCAAATACAGGCAACCAGATATTTTAGGCAATAAGGCCGTTGGAATGAGCGTATAAATTTGTCTACATTTCATACAGCGGTTTTTAGATTTAATTAATGTTTAGGTTACTAAAAAAAATTTGCCTGGTGGGTTGCAAAGGGTAAGCAGTGTGGTGGTTTAACAGTAATGCTGGATGATAAGGTTTTGTAAAGGGTACGATAAAATAACTACTGCAAAGATCGATACAGGTACGATTAACAGTGAGGACAAATCCACCAACCTGCTGCACATTCCCACCAAACTACCGGACAAATTGTGCAACAACAGGATTAATTCGTCATTTTATAAAAACAGGCAGCATTTTCTTTTTAATACATGCAATAAAAAATGGCATTACAATTATCTTTATAATTAAATGCACAAAACCCTTATCAACCTAAAAGCTATTTTTACCATTGCCATTATTTGGCTGGGGTTAGGGGCAGCTGCACAAAATACGGCTGGCTACGAATCTATTTCCACTGCCCAGGGTTTATCTCAGGGAATGGTGTTTGATATTTTGCAGGATAAGGAAGGCTTTATTTGGGTGGCAACCAAAAACGGATTGAACCGCTATGACGGGTACAGTTTTAAAATTTTTAGCAACGACCCATATAATTCCAATAGCCTAAGCAGCAATACCATTTTAAAATTGTTAGAAGATTCAAAAGGCAGAATATGGGCAGGTACAGAAAATGCCGGTGTAAATATTTATAATAAAAAAAGCAACAAATTTTACCGCATTGCTCACAGTGCTTCCAGTGCGGCAAGCCTTTCGGGCAATGGTATTAAATTAATTGAAGAGATGCCCGATGGAAGGGTTTTGATAGGTGTTGATGGAGCCGGTTTAAACATTGTTGAATTGAGTAATGATTTTTTTGAAAACGGTACCGCCCCAATTATTATCAGGCTCAGCTTGCCCAACAATGCCCAGGTTTACGGAATGGGCAAAGACAAAAACGGAACGATGTGGATAGGCGGCATGGATGGAGCAGTGTACAGGTTTGATCCGCTGAAGAATAGTTTTATAACGTTGAAAAACGGGCAGCTTTTAAATAACGGCTATTTTACCCCCGATGAAAGTATATTGATAAACAGCAACCTGTTTCTTACAGATGGAAAGGAGGTATATCCATTATTCGACACCAGTAAAACACCAGCAGGCAATATTATCTTTAAACCCAATGATAAACTTTGGGATAATCATCACCGGGAGTTGTATTATTATGATGTGGCCAAATGGCAAACCGGCAAAATGCTGCAATGGAATGTGAAATTACCTGCGGCTACAAGAATTGTGTATCCGTTTATTATTGATCGGTCGGGCATGTTGTGGTCGGGCTCAGTAGGATATGGTTTGCGCAAATACAATACCAACGGCAGCAAATTTAAAGCACAGCTTCCGGGTTTTAGTGTACGGTGGATAGTTCCTTTAGCTGCAGATGAAATTTTATCGGGTGATTATGGTTATGGATGGAAAAAATTAAAAAATAATGTTGTAGAAGATAATCCTTTTGGTAAAATAGCATCGGTTACACAGATAGATAATTTTATTATTTCCAAAACAGGCGATTATTGGATAAAGAGCGATAACAAAGGATATTTTAAGTATAATCCATCGTCGGGTAAACTGGTGCCATATCCCCGGATTAATTATTATGAAGGAGAAGGCGATAAGCAACCGATGCTGGAAGACAGCAAAGGAGATATTTGGTTTCCGGGGCTTGGTGGTGCTTTTACCCGCCTTAATAACAGCACTGGCAAATTGGATATTTTTAATATACACACCACAGCCGCCAAACCAATGCTGCCAAAAGCAATTTTCACCAGCATCTATCAGGATAAGCAGGGCACTTTTTGGGCAGGTACACAGGAAGGATTTGCAACTATTATTTTCGGCGAAAAAGAAAACACAGCCCCTCAGATAAAATGGTATTACAATAACAGCAATACCAGAAATTCATTAAACTATAACCATGTATCCTGTTTTATGGATGACCCGGAATTGCCCGGTAAATATATATGGATTGGCACAAAAGGTGGTGGGCTAAACCGGTTTGATAAAACTACCGGCAATTTTTTTCATCTTACCACCAAAGATGGCCTGCCAGATGATGTGGTGTATGGTTTACTGGCAGATGATGCCCGTAACATTTGGGGCAGCACCAATAAAGGTATTTTTTGCCTGTCGGAATCTAAAAGCAGCACGGGCGGTAATTGGATATTTCGCAATTTTACCAAAGCCAATGGCTTGCAGGATGATGAGTTTAACACCGGGGCTTATGCCAAATTGCCCAATGGTAACCTGGCTTTTGGCGGGGTAAACGGATTGAATATTTTTGATCCCAAAGAAATATTAACGGCTGGCTTTACGCCCAATGTTTTTATTACAGATATATTGGTTAATAACCAATCCATATCACCCGGCGATAAAACAGCGGTATTGAAAACTACCATTGAACAATCAAAAAATATTACACTTACCTATTTGCAGGATATACTAACACTTGAATTTTCGTCGCTTGATTTTACTGCAGCAGTTCAAAATAAATACCGTTACCAATTGGTAGGTGTAGATAAAGATTGGGTAGAAAGCGGTACCCGTCGTACGGCTACTTATTTACACCTGCCATCGGGCAATTATATTTTTAAAGTGCAGGGCAGCAACAGCCAGGGTATATGGAGCGAAAAAAATGCATCGTTGCAAATTACTGTATTGCCGCCCTGGTGGCGCAGTTGGTGGGTTTATCTTATTTATATATCGTTATTAGCTTTGGTTGTAAGAGCTTATTTTAAATTTTCTGTAAACCGGGCCAAATTAAAATCGCAATTAAATTTTGAACAGCGTGAAGCTAAAAGAGTAAAAGAACTGGATACGGTAAAAACACAGCTCTATACTAATATTACCCACGAATTTAGAACCCCGCTAACTGTTATACTGGGCATGGCGCAGCAGGTTAAAAGCAATCCGGGGGTGCATTTACAAAATGGGGTGGATATGATTATTCGCAACGGGCAAAGTTTATTAAACCTGGTAAATGAAATGCTCGACCTGTCTAAACTGGAAACGGGTAAAATGCAGTTGCAGTTGATAAATGGTGATGTCATTAATTTTCTCCGTTATGTTGTAGAGTCTTTTCATTCACTTGCAGAAAGCCAAAATAAACAATTGCATTTTTTAGCCGAAATGGATGTTTTGCATATGGCGTACGATCCTGAAAAAATAAGGCAGATTATTGCCAACTTATTATCTAACGCATTAAAATTTACACCCGAAAAAGGAAATATCTACGTACGTGTTAGTGAAAATATTGTACAGCATGAAACCAATACAGCAGTACTGATTATTAAAGTAAAAGATACCGGCATCGGTAT
>JAYURK010000206.1:0-26664 GCA_043756235.1 Ferruginibacter sp.
TTCCATTAATAAAAACGGATTTCGAAAACTTATTTCTAGCAATAAAAAAGATAATCCCTTTTAACCAAATGACTGCGGTAAGAAAGAATATATTACTGGATGTATTACCTTTTTTGTTAGATCTTCCCCAAACAAAAGCAGCAAACAAAATACCGCAACTGATAGCAGGTCTTGGTAAAGATTATCCCGGTACGGAAGAAAAAACAATAATTTCTTTGCAAGAAAAAATTATTGCAATTGTAAAAAATGTAAAAGAAAATATTTTACCCGTTGGTTTACAGAACATAGCAGCAGAAAAAAAAGTTATTGAAGAACTGACTGAGGTTACAAAAAATGAAAGCACCGAAGCAAAAATTGGTGCTACCGAAGAAGAAAAATCAGTATTTATCGATAATGCCGGGCTAATAATCCTGCATCCTTTTTTGCAAAATTTATTTAAAGCAAGAGAGCTGATGGAAGAGGAGCGTTTTAAAAATGATTTCTGTAAACAAAAGGCGGCACATCTTTTACAATACCTTATAAATAGCGAACAGCAATTACCCGAATTTGTAATGCCCCTCAATAAAATTTTGTGTGGCCTTAGCAAAGAAGAACATGTTGACCGCTTTATACAATTGGAAGATGCAGCAATTGAAGAAGCAGGCGAATTGCTGAATGCTGTAATTATACATTGGGCAGTTTTAAAAAACACTTCGGCAGCATCCTTACAGCAAACATTTTTACAGCGAAAAGGAAAATTAAGTTTTAATGCAACTGATGGTTACTGGATACTGCAGGTAGAAAGAAATGCAGTGGATATTTTATTGGATAAAATTCCCTGGGGTTTTGCTTATATAAAATTGCCGTGGATGCTTTTTCCTTTAGCTGTTGAATGGTAAAAATAAATTTTATGACGCTTCAAAAATATTTAACACACTAATAAAAATTACTACCATGGCAAAAGAAATTAAAAATGCCGGTGCGGTTTATACTTATCGTGGCGGGAAAAAAATACTGCTTGATAAAGCAGCTGATGAGTTTATTACAAGGGCATTGCCCGAAGAGCTGGACGTATTTGATACTGAGGAAAAGAAACAGGTATCATCGGCCTCAACAAAAGTAATTGTAGATGCAGCTGAGCTGGATACCGCAATGGAACAAAGCCGTTTGATTGCACCAACGCATCACGCCTATTATTTAAAAGGTACAAAGGACAGTTTTTTTGTTACGGACAGAATATTAGTAACTTTTAAAACAGTTTTACCTGCGGCTAAAATAGATCAGTTTGCTGCTAAGTACAGTTTACTGCAGTTGGAAAAATATACAGATAAAGATTTTCTTTTTCAGGTAACACAATATACAGGCATGAATCCTGTAAAACTTATTGTGCAGCTTACAGAAAATGAACCGTTGGTTGAATATGTTGAAAATGATTTAAACCAGCAGATAAAAACTTATGCCCTGTCATTGCCCACCGATCCCATTTATGCAAAGCAGTGGCACCTGCATAATCATTTTGTGCATGCCGATTTAGACAGCCGCAGCTGCAGCCGTTGCGAAGATGCATGGCTTGTACTTAACAATTACGGCAGCAGTAATGTGGTAGTTGGCGTAACAGATGATGGCTGTAAATTAAACCATCCCGATTTTGATTCTTTAAATAAGTTTGGCGGCTGGGGTTATATGAGGGGCACCCGGTTAATAAATAATAATGATATTGATGCAAGCCCCGGCCAAATGTATCAGCCCGGTGCAAATCATGGCACTTCCTGTGCAGGAGTAATTGGCGGCGAGGTTGATGCATCACTAACAGTTGGGGCTGCACCAGGTTGTAAATTGTTTCCGGTGCAATGGGAATCTGATGGCCCCAGTTTATTCATAAGCGATTCAAAATTTTTAACAGTATTAAATTATGTGGCCGATAAAGTGGATATACTTTCTAATTCGTGGGGAGGAGTGCCACGGAGTTTATGGTCGCTGCAGGTGGTAGATAAAATTACACAGTTGGCACAAACAGGTGGCAGGCGTGGTAAAGGCATAGTTTTTCTTTTTGCAGCCGGCAACGAAAATTGTCCCATCAATCATACTTCCACACAAGATGTACCTTATAGCGATGGGATAGATTTTCAAAACAACCAATGGGTATGGGTTGGTGTGGAAACATCTAAAAGATTTATAAATAATTTTGTTGGCATCACCGGTGTAATGCATGTGGCTGCATTGGGCAGCACTGCACAGCGGAGCCACTATTCAAATTACGGAACAGGCATTGGCATTTGTGCACCCAGCAGTAATTCGCATTCGTACCATCGCATGACGGTAAAAGGATTAGGTATATCAACTGCACAGGGAACACCTTCAGGCGTTACTGCATCTTTTGGTGGCACATCAAGCGCAACACCCTTGGTGGCAGGCATTGCTGCTTTGGTTATATCTGCCAATAATAATCTTACAGCAGCAGAAGTAATTGCTTTGTTAAAACAAACAGCATCTAAAGATTTAAATATGGCAGGCTATGCAAAAACTCCTGCAGCCAATTACGACCCCAATACATCGTGGGATATTTCGCCTGTTGCACCATTCGATAAAGGCGATTTTAAAAACATTGGCAGTGCCGATGGTACATGGAGCCCATGGTTTGGTCATGGTAAAGTTGATGCAGCTGCCGCAGTTACAAAAGCAGCAGCCTTAAGCGGACATAACGGTCATGCTAACCTTAAAATTATTTCTGCATTGGTTAATCCTGCCGGCGATGATTACGGAAACGAAAAGATATCTATGCTCAACAGCTCGGCACAAAGTACCAATTTAACAGGCTGGTCATTTTTAGTAAAAGGAAGAAAGCAGGTATTAAGCGGCCAGATAAATGGCGGTGAGGCAATAACAGTAAAAGTAGATCCTTCAAAAATGGCATTGTCAAATAAAGGCGCCACTATTAGTTTATTAGATGCCCAGGGTAATAAAATACAGGATGCTGTTTATAAAGCAGCAGATGTAAAAGTGGGTGAGGCAGTAGTTTTTTAAAAATGTAATTATGGAAAAGCAATTATTACAACGATCTTCCCCGGCATTTAATGCTGTAAATGCAAATGGCTTTTTTATACAGCCAAAGCTAACCATTAATCAGCCCAACGATGTGTATGAGCAGGAAGCCGATGCTATGGCTGATAAAGTAATGCGGATGCAGCAGCCTGGTGTTCAGTTAAAATCCTTGCCCATTTCTTCTGTACAAAAAAAATGTGACCATTGTGAGGAAGAAGAAAAAAAAATGCAGCGTAAAGTAATGAATGGAGAAGAAAATACAGCCGATAGTATTTTAGAAAGTTATGTGGGAGGATTAAGCGGAGAGGGACAATCTTTACCCAACGAAGTCCGCAATTTTTACGAACCACGTTTTGGTTACGATTTTAGTAATGTAAAACTGCATACCGATACTGTTGCTGCAAAATCTGCACAATCAATAAATGCATTGGCTTATACTTCGGGTAATAATATTGTATTTAATAACAATCAATATTCACCTAATACCGATAGCGGTAAAAAATTATTGGGGCACGAGTTAACGCATGTGGTACAGCAAAGTAAAACTGGAATTAGTAAGAAAAGCATTCAAAGATTAGTTAGAACAAGTTTAGTCACGTGCGGTGCAGGACAAAATCCTTTTGCTGCCGACAGAAGAGCTTCTGCTTTACTTGCAAATGCAGTAACTGTAATTGATGCAGCAATTGCAGCAAGGCCGGCTACTCCGGCGGCAGCCGGTGTTACGCTTGTGGGAGATGCAATGTGGAGGGCTTTTCGCTTAAATGCTGCAAATGACGCTAATTGGAATGATCCTGCTCCCCGTTTTGGTTTACCATTAATTAGGAGAAGGGTTGCAGCCATTCAAAGTTATATCGACAGTGTTGTATTCACTTATAACTGTCAACCTTTAGCAACTCCTTTTACTATTCCCGGTTGTACGCCTACAAGTTGTGCTGCTACTGATAATGCCTGGAGTTGTCCGGCAAATGCCACTGAAATTGATTTATGCCCTGCTTTTTGGGCACTTGATGCAGACCAAAGAGCAAAAACAATATTGCACGAAACTTTTCATATTGTGTATACAATGATTGGTGATTGGGGAGGGGCAGATAGCGTTAATGCACATTGCTATTCTCAATTTATAATGCTGTTAAATGGACTTAATGTTCCTGTTAACCGCAGGTGCCATTAGTTATTCTTTTCTAAATGAGATTACAAATTTGTACCTGCTTATACATAACATTTTTATTATTCTTTACATAAATATTATCATCATGCAAAAAACAACTTATCAAAAAGAACTTGTTATAAGCGCCACACAAAAAAAGAATGGTGCCGACAATAAAAAAAAAGATGTGATGAAAATTCAGTCGTGGCTCAATTTGTTTTCAATGGTTAACCCGGCTGCAATAACCTCAACCGGTATTGATGGAGATTTTGGAGCTGCAACTGAACAGGCAGTTATAAATTTTCAAAAAGCAAAAGCTATTCCGCAATCGGGTATTGTAAACCAGCAAACATTCAGCCTGATGTGTGAGCCAATGAAAAATGCTTTTGAAGGAAATATAACAGGAGCAGGGTTAAGGCAATTAGTTGTTAGCACAGCAATGAATAATATTAAAAATCGCCCTTTTGAATTAGTTATAAACCAACAAAGCAATAGCGGCCCATGGGTAAGGGCATACATGGATGGCAATGAAGGTACACCATGGTTTTGGTGCATGGGTTTTGTGCAGGCCATTATTGATCAGGCGGCATCATTACAGGGAAAAAATTTTAAAACATTAATGCCACTTACATATAGTTGCGATACGGTGGGCACAACTGGTTTACAAAAAGGATTGCTGCGGCGCTTTACAGCTGTACGTAACAACCCTTCGCTGGTAAAGCCCGGCGATATTTTTCTTTTACAAAAAACACCACACGACTGGACCCACACTGGCATTATAACAGCCATAGGTAACGGCATTTTTGAAACCGTGGAAGGCAATACCAACAACGGCGGCTCCAGTAATGGTAATGCTGCTTTAAAAAGGATAAGAAATTTTATGCAATCTAAATTAGATGTTTTTTCTATTGAGCCACTGGTGTAATTAAAATAATGTTAGTGTGGCATCTTATAACAAACAATATCATCCATCAGTTAATTCAGTTGCTGCAACTGCAGGTGAACTTTTCTTTCAACCCAAACTTACAATTAACAACCCCGGTGATAAGTACGAACAGGAAGCCGACACTGTTGCAGACAGCGTAATGCAAATGGAAACACCATCCCTTCAAAAAAAATCTGCTTTTGAATCTTCTGTTTCACCATCACCTGTTTCAATAACTCCTCTGCAACGCAAATGTGATAATTGTAAAGAAGAAAAAAAAATGCAGCGGAAAGAAATTGACGGCGAAGAAACAACTGCTGATAATAATTTAGAAAATTATATTGGAGGATTAAGCAACGACGGGCAGTCATTATCAACCGAAGTCCGTAGTTTTTATGAGCCAAAATTTGGCTACGATTTTAGTAATGTAAAAATTCATACAGATAATGTGGCCGCAAAATCGGCACAATCAATAAATGCATTGGCTTATACTTCGGGAAGTAATATTGTTTTTAACAGTAGTCAGTATTCACCTAATACTGAAAGTGGTAAAAGGTTACTGGGGCATGAGTTGACGCATGTTGTACAGCAGGGAAATAAGAACAATGTAAAGCTTCAACGTAAATGCGAAAGCCCTCATGATAAAGCTGTTCTTGAAAGTGCAAAAAAAAGATTAAAAATTTTGGAACCTCAATTAGATTCACTTAATGATAAAAAAATTTCTACTGGTGCTGAAGAATTAAGAGTATTGGCAGACAGAAGAAGTCTTGATGACCATGGTGATGATCCACTTGTTAAAGCAAAAAGAGAAGTAGAAGAAAGAAATCTGAAAAACTTGAACCGTAAACCAATTACATTAACTGTAACAGACAGCGATATAGTATTTAAAGTTAATTTTCAGGTATTCTTTCAGGATCCAGCATCGAAGAAAAATTTTACTACACTAAAGTCAACAATCAAGTCAGGAATTGATTTGGTTTGGAATCAAAAATTGAAAGGTGGTGTTTTTGATAACAGAAAGTTCTCAATTATCCCTGAAGTTTTACTGATAGATGCTCTTTCAAATAGATTACCTGAATATTGGTTGATTGAAATTAGAAAAACAGATACAGAAAAAGTAAGTCATCCGGGTTGCAAAATGCCGCAGCCAGGGTCAGGCTCACCTACTTCGGTAACCGAAGCTTTATGTGATAATGGCGTAATGAGTATTCCCCCATCTCATATAACAATACCAGGCATTATTGGCCATGAAATGCTTCATCTTTTTGGCCTTATTGACAGGTACGTAGAATTTGTTGAAATTGACAAAAAAACTAAAAAAAGACAAGTGACATTGGATCCGCTGAGAAAAACAAACGGCAGAAAGGATCCCTTGGGTGGGCAGGATGGTACAATTTTATCTGAAGACCTTGGGTATATTTTTAGTGAGTTTGGAGTTTATGCAGAAGAACAAAATAAAAATAATCTAAAGCTTTCAATCGTTGAAATGGAAGTAAGGCGTTTAAAAGAAATTGTTGCTTATGGTTGTGATCCTAATTCATTAATAAAAATCAGGAAAGATTTCAAGGATAAAATAATAAAGAGTGCAGAAGACCTGGATTAATTTAGAAGCAGCGTTGCAAAAAAAAATCTAAAATTAAATTGTAATGAGAAATCATACTTTTATATTAAACCATAATTACTATCAACATTCTGTTTGTAATGAAAATAATCCGGCACAATTTTTTAAAGCAGCCATACAACCCAAACTCACCATTAATAACCCCAATGATAAATTTGAGCAGGAAGCAGACGCAGTTGCAGATAAGGTAATGCAAATGGACACACCTACGCTTCAAACAAAACCAGATAATAGTTCTTTTTTTAAAGCTTCCCCAATTTCAATAACTTCTGTTCAACGTAAATGTGCCCATTGTGAAAGTGAAGAAAAAAAGTTACAGCGTAAACAAATAAATGGCGAAGAAAAAAATGCTGAAAATAATTTACAAAATTATGTAGGAAATCTAAAAAGTGGCGGCCAGCCATTATCAAAAGAAGTCCGTAATTTTTTTGAGCCACGTTTTGGATACGATTTTAGCAATGTAAAAATGCATACTGACACTATTGCAGCAAAATCTTCACAATCCATAAATGCATTGGCATATACTTCAGGTACTAATATTGTTTTTAATAGCGGACAATTTTCTCCTGATACAAATACTGGTAAAAGATTGCTGGCGCATGAATTAACACATGTAGTGCAGCAGCAATCTTTATCCGGTCAATCAATAATGCGGCAGGATGCAGAAACAAAAGAACCCAACAATGATATAATAAAGGAAATAAAAGAGAACCCGCTTTTTAAAAAATTACCCAAGGCTGCACAAGATAAAATAATTGAGGAATTAGAATCAGTACCCGAAAAAATTGTACAAAAAGTTGCAGACAGTATTATTGATACTTTAGATATTGATGATAATATGAAAGAAGGGTTAAAAAAAACAGTAGAAGCTATCATTGAAAAATTAAAAGGTAAACCACCCAAATTCAGCCCCTGCGATATTCCTGGTTTTCATCCTGGCGGCTCTTCTCAATTTAAAGGGATGTGCTGTACAGAAAGTATTGAAAACGAAAATGTTTGTTGTCCTCCCGAAAAGATGTTGGTTAAGGAAGCCCGGTGTTGTAAAAAAGATGAAGTGGTTTTTGATGATAAATGTGTAAAACCAAAAGATATTCCGCCACTTCCGCAAAAAACTTGTATCGATGGCAGGCCTGCAACTTTCAACGGAAAATGTTGTACACCCGATGAAATTAATATCGGAACAGGCTGTGTTAAAAAAAATATACCGCCACCAGCGCCGCCAACACCACAATTAATAATTGAAAATATTTCTGTTATTGGCCTTAAAAAAGATGCACCTCAAACTTGGTATGCACCGGCATCCAGTTTTAATGCCAGTGTAACTCCAGAAGGTAAAACTTCTTTTACAGAATTGGTAACATTTCTTAAACAGAACCCTGTTGCAAATTTGCAGATTGAAGGTCATGCTTCATCAGAAAAACCGAAAAGTGATCCTGAATACAATCAACGGCTCACCGACAGGAGGGTAAAATTAATAGCCAGTGAATTGCTGAAGAATGGTATTGACAGCACCCGGCTAAAAAATATTCCTGATGATGCAGGCGCCGCCGGGTGTACGGAATTATCTGCGGGTATGCTTTCATGTGGCGATGCACAGGCGCAAAGTACGGTTGAGGCAGGTGACCGAAATGTAGCTGTAAAAGTATTTGAAATAAAATAATAGTTGCAAATAGATAATTTAATTAAGTTATAATATGGATACACAAGCCTCAGCAAATAATCTTTCAACTTATGTGCAATTACTGGGTGAAATAATTCGTGGCCGCATAAGCAGCCATTTTAATAAAGATGTTAAAGAAGAGCCCTTTATTTTTCCTTCAATTAAAATACCGGAAGATCATTCGCACTTTAGTAATTTTATAATTGAACATCAACTATCTGCGGAAGAATATCTTACACTTTTAATTGCTCTTGTGCCGCATGTACATCCTTCTTTTTTCGAAAATATTATACATGAGTTTTTACCGCAGGGCGGCGATTTTGCAGAGTTTGGTGCAGTAAAAGGTGCTAACCAGCGAAGCATATTACCCACCGGCGAAACTGTTTTATTTATTTTAGCAGGCAGCAGTATGCCGCAGCGTTTACAGGTTCAACAACTTTTTAGCACCGATCATTTTTTTTACAAACAAAATATATTATGGCTGGAGCATGTAAAAGAAGGCGAGCCGGTAATGAGCGGCAAATTATTATTAAGTACAGAATGGGTAGATAAATTTTTGTTCAATAAAGAAACTGCACCAAAATTCAGTCCCGGTTTTCCTGCAAAAAAATTAACCTCACAAATGATGTGGGATGATTTAATATTAACACCACAAACCAAAGAAGAAATTGATCATATAAAAATCTGGCTGTCGCATAACCAGGATTTATTAAAAGATAAAAATCTTTCCCGAAAAATAAAACCCGGTTACCGGGCATTGTTTTATGGCCCGCCGGGCACAGGTAAAACATTAACGGTTTCTTTATTGGGTAAAGAATTTAATAAAGAAGTATACCGGGTAGATTTGTCGCAGGTAGTTTCGAAATACATTGGCGAGACAGAAAAAAATTTAGAAAAAGTTTTTAGCAAAGCCGAAAATAAAGACTGGATTTTATTTTTTGATGAGGCAGATGCTTTGTTTGGTAAAAGAACTAACGTAAGCAGTTCTCACGACAGGTTTGCCAATCAGGAAGTATCATATTTATTACAACGGGTGGAAGATTTTCCGGGGCTGTTAATACTGGCATCTAATTTTAAAAGTAATTTGGATAAAGCATTCACCCGTCGCTTTCATGCCATGGTGCATTTTCCTATGCCTAATGCAAACGAAAGGTTAATGATATGGCAAAAGTCTTTACCGCAAAATTTACAAATGGCTGCGGATATCAATTTAAACGCAATAGCACAAAATTATGAACTGAGTGGCGCCGCCATTTTAAATATAATGCAGTTTGCTTCGCTTAAAGCATTACACAGCAATGATGGCACTGTTTGCAACACCGATTTGCTAACTGGCATACGCAGGGAGTTTTGGAAAGAAGAAAAAACTATTTAGGCTCAGGGAAAAGTAAAGCTAAATTTATAAACCATGCATCAGCAAACGCTAAAGCCCGAAAATTATTTAGAGTTGTGGAAATATTTTACAGACGATGCTGCAAAAATTAAAGACCGTATGTGGACGATTGCATCTCTTTTTTTTGCAGGTATTACGGGCTTAATAAGCTTTCTGGTAAATATTTTTTTAAGCATAGACAAGAAAATTATTTTTCAGTCTGATAAAATTATTTTAATTGTTGCAGCATCCTCTGCGTTATACGGGTTGTGTTATTATTTTAAATATTTAATGACGCAGTATGGAAAACATATACGAAGTGGGTGGAACCGGGCTAATTATATCAGAACAAAAATTGATGGTCTTTCAGCAATATGGTTTTTGGGAGATACTAATTTTATGGAATTAGAAAAGAAAGAAGGTTTTGATACTGATCTTCCCCCTGAGGTAATAAGGCTTTTAAAATTTACAAACCTTATTATGTTTTTTTATTCTTTTGTTTTACTGGCAAGTTGTATTATATTATTAAATTAATGGGTTGATTAAGGGAAATAACCTAAACGCTTATTTAATGGCCAGCTTGTATAAATCCTGTTATAATTTTTACGTTTAACACAATTCAATTTTTTTACTGCATAGTTTTTCCGACATTTACTTTTCATAAAAAATAAACATGAGAAGATTGTTGGTTTTATTGCTACTAACCTGTTCTTCAGTTGCCTTTTCACAAAATATTTCATTTGGCAAAAAAATGGTGGATACTCTTACCTCGCCTTATTTTTGGGGCAGGGGATATACTAATGATGGTATGAAAAAAGCAGCAGATTTTCTATCCAGGGAATTTAAAAATTACGGGCTGGAGCCAATGGGTAAAAATTATTTGCAGCAGTTTAGTTATCCGGTTAATACTTTTCCCGGTAAAATGGAAGTAAATATTAATGGTAAAGAACTGGTGCCGGGTAAAGATTTTATTGTAAGCCCAGAATCAAAAGGTGTAAAAGGAAGCGGCGAGTTAGAACAGTTAGACAGCATTCAGTTTATTAACCGTAAAGAAATGGTAATAATAAAAATGCAGGATAAATTAACCTGGAGTGTTGCTCCCGAAGCTGCAGATTATACTTTAATACTTGTAGATAAAAAAGCGCTGGATAAAACTCCCGCCAATTTTAAAGTTAATATTGAAAATAAATTGATCAATAAATTTAAAGCGGCCAATGTTTGTGCCCTGGTAAATGGAACGCAACAACCCGATTCTATTATTTTTATCACGGCACATTACGATCATTTAGGAGGCATGGGATCGGCTACTTATTTTCCAGGCGCTAACGATAATGCCAGTGGTATTTCTTTATTACTAAACCTGGCGCAATATTATGCAAAGCATCCGCAAAAATATTCGATAGGCTTTATTTGTTTTGCCGGCGAAGAGGCCGGGTTGATGGGCAGTAAATATTTTACTGAAAACCCTTTAGTGCCTTTAAAAAATATTCGCTTTTTAATAAACACCGATTTAGCCGGTACCGGCGAAGAAGGTATTACTGTAGTTAACGCTACTGAATTTGCTAAAGAGTTTGCAATGATGAATGCGGTTAATGATGAACATAAATATGTAGCCAAAATTAATGCAAGAGGAAAAGCCGCAAACAGTGATCATTATTTTTTTTCGGAAAAGGGTGTGCCGGCGTTTTTCTTTTATACATTGGGTGGTATAAAAGCTTATCACGATATTTTTGATAAAGCCGAAACATTGCCACTTAACGAACATGAAGACCTTTTTAAATTAATAATTAAATTCAACGAAAAATTGATGGGAAAGAATTAATGAATTGAATGTAAAGCCTGTCAGGTTAAGCTTGAAGAAACCGGTGCAATTTGTTAACCCACCCGCCTTCAACAAGCTCAGGCTAACAGCTTTTTAAAACAAGCGTTAAACTCTTTGAACAACTAAAATTACTTTTAACTGATTATATAATTATCTTATAAAAATTTACTTATGATAAGAATTTCTTTACTGATTACTTTTTTAATACCTGTTGTTGCATTTGCACAACCCGACCGCTGGCAGCAACGTGTAAAATACAAGATGGATATTGATATGGATGTTAGCTCCAATAAATTTAAAGGCAAACAAAAGCTGGAATACACAAACAATTCGCCTGATGTGTTAAACAAATTATTTTATCATTTATATTTTAATGCATTTCAGCCTGGCAGCAGCATGGATGTAAGAAGCCAGGAACTGGGAAAGATAATTACCAGAGGCCGGCAGGATTGGGACGACCGTGTGAAAAACCGGATATCCACATTAAAAGAAAATGAAATCGGCTATCAAAAAATAATCAGCTTAAAAATAAATGGAGTGCCTCAGCCATTTAAATACCACGAAACTATTTTAGAAGTAAACCTGATAAAACCCATTTTGCCAAAAACAAAATTGATAATTGATATGGAGTTTGAAGCACAGGTACCTTTGCAAATTAGAAGAAGCGGAAGAGATAACCCCACAACAGGCGTTAGATACAGCATGAGCCAGTGGTACCCAAAATTATGTGAGTATGATTATGAAGGCTGGCATCCTACCATTTACGTAGCCAGAGAATTTTATGGGGTTTGGGGCGATTTTGACGTTACAATCAACATTGATAAAAATTATAAAATTGGGGGCACAGGTGTTTTACTAAATGCCAACGAGATTGGTTGGGGATACGATGTACCCAACAGTGCTTTAAAACCAACTGAAAAGGATAAACGAAGCTGGCGTTTTGCCGGCAATAATATTCACGATTTTGTATGGGCTGCCGATCCAGATTATAATCATTTGGTAAGAAAAGTAAATGGTACTGCATTGCATGTTATTTACAACAACAAACCCGGCGATACAAAAAATGATTCGGCCTGGAATGTTGTGGCTGATGCTGCTGCAAAAGTATTGCCCTTTATAGAAAGTAAATTTGGTAAATATCCTTATCCGCAATATTCATTTATACAGGGCGGCGATGGCGGTATGGAATACCCGATGGCAACTTTATTAAATGGCCCGGGCTTGGGTACAGTTTTTCATGAATGGATGCACAGCTGGTACCAGATGATGATGGGTACCAACGAAAGCCTGTATGCATGGATGGATGAAGGATTTACAAGTTTTGCCGAAGACCAGGTTTCTAAATTTTATGAGAAACAATCGGCCCTGCAGGGATTAAAGGAAACCTTACAAAAAAATCCAACTAATAAAAATTTACAGGATTTAATTCCGGTATTACCAGAAGACCACAGCAGTGCGTACGCAGGTTATTTTGCTTTGGTAAAAAGTGGTTTTGAAGAACCGCTGACCACACATGCCGATCATTTTAATACTAACTATGCCTACAGTACAGCAGCTTACAGTAAAGGCCAAGTTTTTATGGAGCAATTGGGATATATTATTGGCGCAACTGCAAGAGATAAATTTTTGTTGGACTATTACAGGCAATGGCGTTTTAAACATCCTAATAGTAACGATTTAGTGCAGCTGGCAGAAAAAACGAGTAATTTAAAATTAGACTGGTATAAAGAATATTTTTGTAACACCACAAAAACTATTAATTACAGCATCGATAGTTTATGGGAAGAAGGCGGCGTTTCAAAAATCAGGTTAAGAAAAATTGGCCAGATGCCCATGCCGATAGATTTGCAATTAACTTTTAAAGACGGTACCGGCGAAATGCATTACATACCGCTAAATTTAATGTTTGGAGAAAAGCCCAATGAAAATACAAAACAAAAAAGAACAGTGCATGAAGAATGGAAATGGACACACCCAACATATATCGTTGAAATTAAACAACGGCTTACAGATATGAAAGTGGTAGAAATTGACCCCTCAAAAAGAATGGCCGATACGGAACGAAAAAATAATTTATTAGAATTAAATTGGTAAACCATGGTCTGACGCCTCGTCTGACCATGCTATTGGAATATGGAAATAACAATACGACGATTAAAACCTGCTGATACGGCTGCACTATCTGAAATATCTAAAAAAACTTTTTACGATACTTTCACCGGCACCTGTACGCAGGCTGATATGGATTTGTTTTTAGAAGATTATTTTAATGAAAAGGTTGTTGCAAAAGAATTGAGCAATCCTGCAGATTTTTATTTTTTTGCCGAAATAGATAACAAGCCTGCTGGCTACCTCCGTTTTATGGAAGATTACAGCAACCTGCCTTTAATGAAACAATGGAAAGCAATGGAATTAAAGCGCATTTATGTTTTAAAAGAATTTCATGGGCAAGGCATTGCTCAAAAACTTATGGATTTTATTATTGACTATTGCAGTACAGAAAAATACCAGGTTATTTGGCTGGGTGTATGGGAGCATAATTTACGGGCACAAAAGTTTTACGAAAAATACGGTTTTCAAAATTCGGGGCACACCCACAATTTCCCTATTGGTAACACTCCACAAACTGATTATTGGTTTTGGAAATTTTTGTAAAATAATACTGTCTCCGCCAAAGGCGGGTTTATTAGAGTAGACCGGGTTCGAGAAGCTTACCCAGACATTTTTATTACATCCGATTTAGGGGCTAATTGGAATTATAAACCCCGAAAAAATTTCGGGGCTTATAACTTTGTGCTTGATTGAATTACAACCTGGATTATCTTCCAAAATATTTATTAACGGCTTCTACCCGGTTACTCACGTGCAGTTTTTCGTAAATATGGTACACATGTTTACGTACCGTTTCGGTACTGATGAAAAGGGCATCTGCAATTTCTTTATACAACAAACCTTTGGATAACATTTCTAAAATTTCTTTTTCTCTTTTAGATAACATGCCCAGTTCGTGTTCTGCAGTATGCTGGTTATTTTTTTTATTTTGAAAAGCGGCCACCACTTTTCTGGCAATCTGGCTGCTCATCGGCGATCCGCCTTCCATTAATTCCTGTATACCTTCTAATAATTTACCCGGCGGTGTCTTTTTTAAAATGTAACCATTGGCACCGGCACTTAAGGCTTCAAATATTTGTTCATCATCCTCATAAATGGTACACATCATAAATAAAATTTCGGGGTTAGAAACTTTTAGTTCTCTAACCACTTCAATACCACTCATGCCACCAAGGCCTATGTCCATCAATACCACTTTGGGGTTTAAAATGGGGAGTTTAATTAAGGCCTCTTCTCCGCTTACGCAAGAGCCGGCCAATTCGCAATAATCACTCATTTCAATTATTTGCTCAAGGGCAAACCTGATGTCATTATTGTCTTCTACTATAGCTACTGGTACCTTCATATTACATGCAAATTGGGATAATAAAAGGATATAAACAATACCACAAACTGGTAATTATTATTTTAAACCCACATATAAAAGAAACTTTTGGCTAAAAAAAGGTTGAGGAAAAATTTTGTCAATTTCCCATACCATTGGTTTACAACCGCTCTCAAATATTTCTTGCGTAAGATCGCCGCCTTTTAAGCAAATTAATCCATTGGGTGTATTTACACCGTATTCAATATTTTTATTTTTTTGCAAGAGGGGTTTGCTCCAGTGCCAAAGATCTTTTAAAGGCGCAACCGCCCTGCTTACCACCGCATCAAATTTTCTGTTCTTAATATCTTCGGCCCGGGTATGTTGGGTAGTTATATTTTTTAAACCAACAGCACTGGATATTTCAGCCACCACTTTCAATTTTTTATTAATACTGTCAACTAAATGAAATTGGGTATCCGGAAAAAAAATTGCCAGCGGTATACCCGGAAAACCCCCGCCACTGCCAAGGTCCATTACCTGCATCCCTTTTGTAAATTCAAATTGTGTGGCAATAACCAGCGAGTGCAGCACATGGTGTTCATAAAAGTTATCCATGTCTTTTCTGCTGATAACATTTATTTTTTGATTCCACTCATTATATAAATCTTTTAGTGCTGCAAACTGTTGCAGTTGCGCTGCACTAAAATCGCTAAAATATTTTTCAATCATTTCCATTTATAAAAATTAAATCATAAAACATAATCACCGCTTCCATCTTCTCCATTTTCCCCTTTAGGGGATAGAGGGCTACCATCCTTTCCCCGGCTTCTTTACCAGCTTAACCGAAAAAATAATATAATAAAAAAACATCCAGATATCCAGCAATAAAAACCAGGGGTATAAATCTTTTTCATTTAATTTTTTCATACATAAATAAAACACAATGGCCTGCATTACAAACCTGGCGGCAAACACCATTAGCGCATATTGCCATCCATAAAAAATAATACTTGCCACCAGTAAGGGGTAAAATAAAAAGTGGGTTAAAGCGTACAAGCCCAATAAAAATTTATGTACTGCCTTATAATATTTTGCCGTACTGTAATGCCGGGTTTTTTGTTTTGCCCATTGGCGCCAGGTAATGGCTGGCGTACTTAAAGTAAAAGTATCTTCATCTATATTAATTTTTGTATTAGTTTTTGTAGCAGCAGTTTTTATAAATAAATCATCATCGCCGCTGGCAATATTATTATGGGCACTAAAACCCTTATGCCGAAAAAAAATTGTTTTTTTATAACTCAGGTTTCGGCCTACACCCATATAAGGTTTGCCGGCAAGGGCATAACTCAAATACTGCAGGGCCGTATGAAAAGTTTCCCATCTTATTAATTTATTAAGTATGCCACTCATTTTATGATGAGCACCGTAGCCTAAAACAATCTCGGTTTCCTCATCATAAGTCTGCTGCATTTTATCAATCCATAATTCGCTGGCGGGTACGCAGTCGGCATCGGTTAATAACACCACTTCGTACTTGGCGGTTTTTATGCCAACACTCAACGGAAATTTTTTGCCTGGAATAAACTTAGCTTCCTGTTTTAGCTGTACCACATGCAATTGTTTAAATTCTTTTTGCAGTGCTTCCAGTAAATATTTACTGTCGTCGTAAGAGTTATCATCCACCACAATTACTTCATGGGTGGTACTGTATTTTTGCACCAGCGATCCGGCAAGATTTTTCGCTAAATTTGCCGCTTCATCCCTGGCACAAATAATAACCGATACCGGGTGTGTTTGCGATATGGCTTTGGGCGGGCTTTTATAAAAAGCCAGCCGGGTAAAAAAAAAGCCATAATAAAAAAGCTGTATCAGGGTGATGAAACAAAAACTATAAAAAAGTATTTGCCACCAGTGGGTAAAATTCATGCAACAAAAATAAGGAATGGCGATACAAAAAATTAAACTTCAACCGCAAAGAAGCAAACATACAACTAACAAGTGCACCCCATCATTAACCGTAAACCGGGTACTTTAAACTGAAAACCTTTTTATGCCAGCATTACAATTTGAATTACAGCATACCGATACTCAATCTAAAGCCAGGGCAGGCACAATAACCACCGACCATGGCCAAATTGCAACCCCAATTTTTATGCCTGTGGGCACAGTGGGCAGTGTAAAAGCTGTAACACAGCAGCAATTACATACCGAAGTAAAGGCACAAATAATTTTAGGCAATACCTATCATTTATATTTACGACCGGGATTAGAAACTTTAGAAGCAGCCGGCGGCCTGCATAAATTTAATGGCTGGGATAAACCTATTTTAACCGATAGCGGCGGTTACCAGGTTTTTTCGTTGGCAAACAATAGAAAATTAACTGAAGAAGGTGCCTTATTTCAAAGCCATATTGATGGCAGCAAACATTTATTTACGCCGGAAAAAGTAATGGACATACAGCGCATCATCGGCGGCGATATCATAATGGCATTTGATGAATGCCCGCCTTACCCCAGCGATTATAAATACGCCAAAGATTCAATGGACTTAACACACCGCTGGCTGCAAAGATGTTTTAAACGTTTTAATGTAACCGAGGATAAATATGGGTATACACAAAATTTGTTTCCTATTGTGCAGGGCAGCACTTATAAAGATTTGCGTACTGCCTCGGCCGAATTTATTGCCTCGCAAAATGCAACCGGCAATGCCATTGGCGGGTTAAGCGTGGGCGAGCCATTGCAAATGATGTATGAATACACCGAATTGTGCTGCGATATTTTGCCTGCCCATAAACCCAGGTATTTAATGGGTGTGGGCACACCGTGGAATATTTTGGAGTGTATTGCTTTGGGTATAGATATGTTTGATTGTGTAATGCCCACCCGTAACGGCCGCAACGCTATGCTGTTTACATCCAACGGTATTATTAATATTGATAACAAAAAATGGGAAAAAGATTTTTCTGTTATCGATGATGGTATCGATTGCCCGGTAAGTAATTTTTACAGCAAGGCTTACCTGCGCCATTTAATGAAGGCCAAAGAATTTTTGGGCCTCACCATTGCAAGCGTACACAACCTGGCTTTTTATCTATATTTGGTTACCGAAGCCCGTAAACATATTATTGCTGGTGATTTTACCAGTTGGAAAAATGAGATGGTGGTAAGGTTGCAAACGAGGTTGTAGTTTTTGGTGTATGTATAAAAGGAAAACTTTTTTTGTTTACAATAAAATAAATTATTGATGTACGTATAGTTTTAGTATTTTTATACGTAAATATTTATACTATGGATAGTAAATTAACGCTCAAATTAAAGGGGGAGGTAATTGAAAAAGCAAAAGATTATGCTAAAGTACGCAGAACCAGTATTTCTAAATTGGTAGAAAATTATCTTCAAAAAATTACAAATGAACCCGAAAGCAAAAATAAAATTACACCCTTGGTTAAAAGCCTTTCAGGGATAATTGATATTTCAAAAAATGATGACCCCAAAAAAGGCTATGCAGATTACTTAAGCGGTAAATACAAATAAATGGAAAAAGTATTTGTTGATACCGACATTATTTTAGATTTATTCAGTTTTCGTGAGCCTTTTTACATTTATGCTGCCAATTTATTTTCGATGGCGGATAAAAATGAGATAAAAATATTTGTTTCTTCTCTTACATTTGGTAACCTTAATTATATTTTATCAAAACAATATCCTGCTGCACAAGCAAGAAAACTTCTTCTTAAGTTTAAAACATTAGTGAGCGTATTGCCGGTAAATGATAAAATATTAGACTTAGCCTTATCATCCGACTTTAAAGATTTTGAAGACGGTATTCAATATTTTACTGCGATAGAGCACAACCTGCAAATTATTTTAACCAGAAATTTAAAAGATTACAAAGCTGCTGAAATTACGGTAATGACCGCTGAGCAATTTGTAAAAGGTAAATGAGCAATAATTAATACAAGTAAATAGAAAAATTGTATATACTCAATCAGGCCCGGTCTCAACACTAAAACTTTTTTTGGCATAATGATTTTTCGGGAAGTATTCAACCTTAAAATTTTTCAGGAAAGATTAGGGGAATTAATTTTTAACAAAATTGCTGAATACTATCATTGTAAATTTATTTTTAAAAAATTGCTTATTAGTTTTTACATTTCTTCAATCTAAGTCTAACTGAAATTTACTGTTGCACAACTTTAAGCAGATTTTGATCGTCTTCCCTATCCAAGCCACTCAATCTAATAGTAAATGAGCATATTCTTAATTGTTGTAGCCGTGAATAATAAATTAAGGTCCCTCTGGCACAATAATTGAAAAATAAAGAAGTTATTATTTTTAAATATTCCTCTTAAACAACCAATGATGAAAAATTTATTCTTTTATTTATTGCTCATTTGCTTTTTGCCTGTTGCTGTTTTTAGCCAAAACGGCACTGTACAAAATGCAGCTATACCTAAAGATGCCCCGGTAAACGTTAGTATGACGGATTTTAAAAACAATATACTGCATAACGAAATTGTTGTTTTTAAAAGTAAATTAAATGGTAAAGAGTACCAGGGCCTTACCGATGAAAAAGGTAAATTTTCTACCCGGCTTCCATATGGCGATACTTATGAAATTTTTATATTAGGGTTTAAAGATTCTGCCAGTTATAATTTCCTGGAAATTCCTGTGCCGCAGGGCACTAATGCGTATTACAAGAATGCTTTTGAAGTAGAGCTGCAGCATTTACCTGCAAAAAGCTTTGTATTGGAAGATTGTAATTTTGAAACCGGCAAAGCCAATTTAGAAGAAACTGCTTATGCTGTACTGGATGAATTGGTAGCTTATTTAAATCGAAAAGATGATGAACGCATTGAAGTGGGCGGGCATACCGATAATGTGGGTACTGCAGCAAAAAATTTACTGTTGTCGCAGGACAGAGCCAATACCGTACGGGCATATTTATTGATGAAAGGTATTGATCCATCAAGGGTAACCGCAAAAGGTTATGGCATGAGTAAACCCGTTGCATCTAACGCCACCGCCGATGGTAAAGCTCAAAACCGCCGCACCGAAGTAACTGTTTTATAATTACAATTTTATTGGAGCAAAGCTCCCGGAAAAAATCATCAGCATTTTTTAAATGCACAGAAACTGATATGGCTGCGGTTACGCTCAGCACCTCTGCAGCGATAACTCCTTTTCACTGCATTAAAATTTACTGTGTGGCCTGATGCTTAAGCGAAAATTTGAAAAGCACCCGACTTGAAAAACCACGGACTCTTAAAATTCTTTTGCTTAATTTCGAAACAAATAAAAAATTATTTTATGGAAGATCAAAATTTTAAAAATCATGGCCGCATGGTGCCGTTATTTCATTATGTGGCTTTTGCTGCAGTTTTATTTCCTTTTATATTAAGCCTGGTACATTTTTTTAAAACAATAAATGAAGGTAGCGGAAGGTTACATGCCGCAGCATTGGTTTCATTAACTGTTGCAGTAATTTTAGCACTTTGGTTTGCCAGGTCGTTTGCATTAAAAGCACAGGACAAAGCCATACGTGCCGAAGAAAGCCTGCGGTATTTTGCCATTACCGGCAATTTGCCCGACAGTAAACTAAAAATGTCGCAATTTATAGCTTTGCGTTTTGCACCTAACAATGAATTTGTTGATCTGGCACACCGTGCAGTTGCAGAAAATTTATCTTCTAAACAAATTAAAGAAGCTATAAAAAATTGGAGAGGAGATTATAACAGGGTGTAGGATTTTTCTGTTTCTTTAATCTAAAAAATATATCTAACTATCTGTTTAATCATGAAAGTGATAAATTACTTTTTTGTTTATACTCATTCTGGCTGATATTTCTTATTAAAATATATTTGTTATTAAAGGCAATCAATATTGTGGTTATGCGTCTTTTTCAAAGGGTTTCCAAGTCTGAAATATGATAATAATTAAATTAACTTTTGTATTAGTCATTACAATCCACTTAAGTGGTTGTTGGAAACAAATGTGGGGTGATAATGACTTGGGTGGCAATTTTTCTTTACTAGAAGGTGACAGAACTGAAGACAGGATAATAGTTTACTGTAGTGGACGGAGTGGAGGTGCTTGTTATGCAGGTACTCGTATTGTTCCCATTTATTCACGACACATGGACACCGACGGTAATTATGCTGAGTATGTTGAAACAGCAAAATCAAACAACGATTTTATTATTGCTAAGACATTACAAATAAGAGACAAACGAGAAAACTATTGGATTATTACCAAAGGTTTCGCCATTGCCAATTGTGATACAATAAATTGTGACAGCATTATTCAATCACGTGTACTTGGACCGTTTGACCAAAACGAATTTGAAAAGAAGACCTCTGAACTAAAAATAAATCTGACGTTTATAAATAATTAAGTGAAAAAAGCGAATGCACAAAAAAAGTATTTTCAAACGAGATGCGAACAATAAACCAACAGCTATCGAATGTGTCGGTGTGAGATAGGTGATCTACAATATCAGCTAAAATAACCAATCAATTTTTCTCTCAGCGCTTCCGGCATTTCGCAACGCTTCATGGTTTTAGCATCTAAAAAATATAAAATTACTTCGCCGGTGTTTAATAATTTATCCTGCTCATTATAAATTTCTGCATAAAAAATAATTTTATGATGAGCAGGCATTTCTTTTAAAGTTGTTTTAATAGTGATGAGGTCATCGTATTTTGCGGGGCGTAAAAATTTGCTGTGAATTTCTACAACGGGCATAATTATCCCCAACGCTTCAATCTCTTTATAAGTATACCCAATCTGCCGTATGGCTTCGGTACGCCCAATTTCATAAAACTGTGCATAGTGGCCGTAATATACTACACCCATCTGGTCGGTTAATGCATAATGAATACGAACTTGTGTTTCGGTTACAAACATAATTAATCTTTTAACTCAGCAGTTGCGGCTATTTCATCTTCGGGTTCTGTATTATTTATTTTTCCTGCAAAAAAATCGGCAAAAACTTTTGCGTAATATACCAGCATAAAAAATAACAGCACTGTAAATACGTCTATCATAAAGCCGGCGGTGGATGGTTGGGGAGTTTCAAGAAAAGTATTGGTATTGCTCTTTTTTATCAGTTTAAATGCATCAACCAGTAAAGCCGGCAAATTTTTTATAAGGCCGTAAATGCCTAATCCTACAAAAAGTACAAACAGTAATGCCGCTTTATCCAATGCAAAATTAATTTCGGCATTTAGCTTTGCGTTATGGCAAATCCATTCGGCAAAATGTTTTGATTTAATAATGCAATACCAGGCGGCAAACAAATAAGAACCGGAAAGAATAATATTAATAAATAAAGAATCAAGATAATAGCCGCCCTTTGCCCCATCGCTAAACCAGGTATAGATATAAAATAAAAATTGCGGCAGGGATAAAATAAAAAAGAAAGCACTGAATATACCAACAATAATAATTGTTAGTTGTACCAAATCAAGTCTTTTCATTATTGCTGGTTTATGATGTTTTATTTACCAATCATACTATCCACGCTTGCCCGGCCCGGCCCTACAAAAAGTAATACGATATAACTGATGAGGTATAAAGTGGCCGTTTCCCCTTTTCCAAAAACATCGCCTTTATGCGCCATAAAAACCATTACGCAGGTAGCAATTATTAATGGTATTGTTGCCAGCCTTGTAAATAAACCCAATATCAAAAATAAAGAACAGAAAAATTCTGCAAATACTACCAATGCTAAACTCATGGTACTGCCAATGCCCATAAAATTCATAAAAGATCCCTGGTATTTTTCAAAGTGTACCAATTTATCGTATCCATGCATCAACATTAAAATGCCCACGCCTAATCGTAATACCAGCATTGCTGCGCTGAATGCCCCCGCCGAGTACTTAGTAGATAATAATTTTTTCATTTTCTTTTTTTGGGTTGCGATTATTGTTTTTTATTAATATTAATTTTATCAAATCCTTAACAGCAAAACAAAAATACATTCGTTTACATTACTGCAAGCAACTTTTATCCACTTATTCACAATAAATGTGGAACAGTGTTTGCTTAAATGGCATTATAGTTAATTTTACAACGGTACAAATACTGAATTTACAACATGATAAAATTTAAACTACTGGCCCTGCTGTTTTCCGCCGGGCTTTATGTTGCAGCCAATGCACAAGCTACACACACCATTACCGATCCGGAAAAAAAATATAAAGATGCCAAAGAGTTGTTTGTAAAAGAGCAATATGCCCTGGCGTATCCGCTTTTAAAAGACCTTAAAGATAAAACACCTGATAATACCATCAGCAATCATACCTATATAAACGACGATGTAAAGTATTTTTATACCGTGTGTGAATTAAAATTGCAGCAACCCGTTGCAGAAGACGAGGCCAAACAATATATTGAAGTAGTGAATAACGAACCCCGCCGGCAATTGATGAGTTATCATTTGGCCAAGTTTTATTTTAGTAAAGAAAATTTTAATGATGCTATTACCTATTACGAAAGGGCAGGGCTGGATAATTTGAGTAATGAAGAAATTGCAGATGCTAAATTTGAAAGAGCCTACAGTTATTTTAATTTAAAACAATTTGACCGGGCAAAACCGCTGTTTGATGAAATACACCAGTTGCCTAAAAATAAATATTATTACCCCGCAAATTATTATTACGGGTTTATCAGTTACTACGATAAACAATATAACGAAGCTTTAAAAGCTTTCAGACTGGTAGAAACAAAAGATGAATACAAAGGTGTGGTGCCTTACTACATTGCCGAAATATATTATTTTCAGGGAAAAAAAGATGAAGCCCTGCGGTATGGTGAAAGTATTTTGGGCAGGGGCGGAAATTTATTTTACGAAAAAGAATTAAAGCTGTTGCTGGGCCAGTTGTATTTTGAAAGGAAAAATTTTGCAAAAGCATTGCCGCTTCTGGAGTTTTATGTAAACAACAGCGATAAGGTTGATAAAGAAGTATTGTACGAACTGAGTTATTGTTATTACCAGGCAAACCAGTTAACTAAAGCAATAGATGGGTTTAAGCAATTGAGCAGTCTGAAAGATTCGTTGGGGCAAAACAGTATGTATTTACTGGGCGATTGTTATTTAAGAACCAATCAAAAAGAAAATGCACGAAATGCTTTTCAATATTCTGCGTATAATAATACTAATGCCAAACAGCAGGAAGTATCCCGTTTTATTTACAGCAAACTTTCTTACGAACTGGGTTACCAGGATATTGCTTTAAATGAATTGAAAAAATTTCTTGCGGATTATCCCAACTCCGATTATGAAATTGAAGCAAAAGAATTGCTGGTAGGCCTTTTAGCCAACACTAATAATTTTGATGATGCTTTAACGGTGTACGAATCGCTGGGCAAGCCCACATTAGCCATGCAAAAAGTATATCCCCGTATTTTATTTGGTAAGGCTGTGGAGTATATTAACGATCAGCAAATAATAAGAGCCGACGAATTATTAACTAAAGCCATTGCCGATCCGTATGCAGCACCAATAATGCCCTACATCAATTTTTGGAAAGGTGAAATAGCCCTGCGTAATCAAAAATATGATGATGCTATCAGGTACAACACGGCGTATTTGCAAAGCAGTGCTCCCACACAGGGAGAAGCCAACCCAACAGCCGCAAGGTATAATTTAGGATACAGCTGGATGAAAAAAGAAAACTACAAACAGGCCTTAAATTATTTTGAACAGGTAACCCGATCAGTAACTGCAGCATCGCCTGCTATGGAACAGGATGCCTATGTACGCAGCGCCGACAGTTATTTTATGAACCGTGAATTTGTAAAAGCCAACGGCATGTATGATAACGTAATTAATAATGCATTGCCTCAAAGTGATTACGCCTATTTTCAAAAGGCCATGATTTCAGGAGTAAAAAGCAGTACAGAAAAAATAAGAACACTTAACACCCTAACACGCCAATATCCGCAAAGCAATTTAGTGCCTGATGTAAATATGGAAATTGCCAACACGTATATGGCTGATGAAAAGTTCAGGGATGCCATTCCTTATTTAACCAATATTATTAACATGCCCGATGCCGGGGGCTTAAAACCTGTGGCATATTTAAAATTAGGATTGAGTTATTATAATATTGATGATAATAAAAATGCGCTGGTAAATTATCAAACTTTAATTCAAAAATACCCGCAGTCTGCCGAGGCAGATGATGCATTAGACAATGTTAAAAGTATTTATGTAGAAGAAGGAAGGCCTAACGATTACGTAGAGCTGATGCGTAAAAATGGAAAAAATATTTCTGTAAGCGAAGCAGATTCTTTAAACTACACTGCTGCCGAATTAAAATATAATGCTAACGATTGTACCGCTGCCATTGCAGGCTTTAATAATTATTTATCTCAATATCCCAATGGTTCTTTTGCGCTGGAAGCAAATTATTTTCGCAGCGAATGCTATAATAAAGGCAAAGATTTTAAAAATGCCTTAACCGGATACGATTATGTAAATGCCAAAGGGCAAAACCGCTATTTTGAAAGGGCTACTTTAGAAGCAGCAAGAATAAATTATTTTGAGTTGAAAGATTATGCAGCTGCAAAAAAATATTTCGAATCATTATTATCCGGGTCGGTAAACCAGGATAATCAATTAGAAGCATTAAGAGGTTTGGTACGATGTTATTATTTATTGAAAGATTACAGCAGGGCAAACGACGCTGCAAAAACTTTGCTTACTAAAAAAGGTATCAGTACCGATGACCGGTCCATTGCATTTTTGGTGCTGGGCAAATCGCAGCAATTAGCAGGCGATTGTGCAGCTGCTATCAGTTCTTTCAAATCTTGCGCAGCAATAAATAAATCGGCATGGGGCGCCGAGGCAAGATTTGAAATTGCCAACTGCCAGTTTACCACTGGTAATTTAGCTACGGCAGAAAAATCGGCTATGGCAGTAATTAAAGAAACAGGCTCTTACGATTTCTGGGTAACTAAAGCTTATATTTTATTAGGAGATATTTTTATGCAGCAGAAAGATTATTTTAATGCTAAAGCTACTTACGAAAGTGTGGCCAAAAATTCTGTGATACCGGAACTGAAAAGTGAAGCTCAACAAAAATTAGATAAAGCAACTGAGGAAGAGAAAGTGAATAGTAAAGTGACTGGTAATTAAGAGTTAAGAGTTAAGAGTTTAGAGTTTAGAGTTTAGAGTTTAGAGTTTAGAGTTTAGAGTTTAGAGTTTAGAGTTTAGAGTTTGATAAAACAACCGAAGTTAAAATAATAATAATGAAAATGCAAAGCAAAAAATATTCAACATTTCATATTCGATATTCGATATGTTTATTAGTTTTAAGTTTCTACTCCACAATTGCTTTTGCTCAAAAGGACACCACCAAAAAAACTACTACCATCGATATTACGTCTTCTTATAAACCGGTATTGCGCAATGCTGTAAAAATAAATTTGGCTGCTGCTCAACTTAACCCGGATAATAATATTCCTAAAATGAATTATACGGTACCGGCACAAAATTTATTTTATGCATACCAGCCCATCTCTTTAAAACCCCTTGCCCTGCAGCAGGATACCAATTTAAATTTGGGGCAGCGTAATTATTTAAAAGTTGGTTTTGGTAATTTTTCTACACCATATGTAAGTGCAGGTTTTAGTTTTGGAGATGCTAAAACAAGTTTATTAAATGT
>JAYURK010000207.1:0-26607 GCA_043756235.1 Ferruginibacter sp.
TAACCACTTTTGCCGACGAGGTTGGAGCAGTTACATTGCAGCCCAGTGAAGTAAATGGCCGCTACAATATTTATGTTGACGGCAAAAAAATATTCGACAGAAAAGAATATGGCGGTTTTGCCGAAATAAAAGAAATAAAGCAAATGGTAAGAGATGTAGTGGCACCGGGAAAAAATTTGGGACATACTGATACGCCTGCTCATCATCAAAGCTGAAGAAGGAATTTGTAATTAGTAATTTGGAATTAGGTACTAAATTTAAAACTGCTTCCCAATTCTAATCAACTATTAAACTAATCAACCAATAAACCAATAAACCAATCAACTAATAAACCAACTCATGCTGGGAATAATTCTTTGCGGCGGACAAAGCAGCCGGATGGGCAGCGATAAGGGCCTGTTAGTGCATGAAGCAAAAACATGGGCGCAAACGGCTTATGATAAACTCAGCGGAATAAATATTCCTATTAAATTTTCGGTGAATGAAAAACAACAGGTTGATTATGCAAAAGTTTTTGAAACTGAGGTGTTAATTGTTGATGATGCTGCGCTTGATATTCACGGGCCATTGCTTGGCGTGCTATCGGTACATTTACAAAACCCAGATGATGATTTATTTTTACTGGCCTGCGATTTGCCTTTAATGGAAACCAATTTGATAAAAGAATTATTTGCACTGTACCAGCAAAGTAAAAAATACGAAGCATATATTTTTACCAATAATAAAGAGCAGGAACCCTTGTGTGGTATTTATACTGCAGCGGCTTTACAAAAAATTATTTTATTGCAGAAAAAAAATCAATTAACCAAACACAGCATGAAATTTATTTTAAGCAAATTAATTGTTTGCGAAATTGCCTTGCACGAAAACCAAAAAGTATATTTCCGCAATTTTAATGCCCATGCAGATATTAATGGTTTATAAACCTAATGCCGATTTTTTTATTTTACTAAAATTTTCTTTTCCTCCGTCGCATAAGTTGCAAACATATGTTGAAGGTAATTTTTCAAGTGGAGTGCCTGCCGTAATTTCATAATCAGGCTCGCCGGCAGCGGGGTTATATACCGTATGACAATTATTGCATTGGTAAACGAATTCTTCAGCTATTTTTTCTTTAACCTGGTTTAATATTTTTGCAGTGCCTGTACTTTTTTTATTTAAACTGGCCCGGTAATTATAAAATTTTAAAACACTACGGCGTAGTTGTTCTGGTAATACTGCTTTTGGATTACCGCTGCTGTAAATTTCTTCTGTTCTTTCATTGGGGTTAAAATCTTTTGCACATAAAATATCATACACTTTAAAAAGTTTTAATCCTAAAACATCCACCATATATCTTTTTCTTACCAGTATGCTGCTGAAAATTTCGCTCTTCTTTCTGGTTTTTATGCCAATGCAAATGCCAAATGTACGGGTATCATCAATGCTTAAATGTTTAACCAGGTAATTTTTTAAATCAAGCCCTTCTATACAATTATCTTCTACCTGAAAATTTAATTCATTGGCGGCATGCCGCATATTTATTTGAAATTTTTCCAGCAACGAATTCCATTTGCCTTTATCTTTTTCTTCAATACCTTTTATCATTATTGTTTTCCATGCGGTGCAGCAAAGTTGGCCAAGCTTTGTATCCAAACATAGTTTACAAACGCCTTTCAAAAATTCAACATTAAATAATTCATCCCTGCGGTAAATACCCAGCCAGTATTTATTATCGTAGCGGTTAAGCCCTTCGTAATAAGGTAAATTAAATTGTGGCAGTTGCGCTTTTTTTTCTGCAGTTTTAATGTTTAAGTTTTCTGTTGGTATCGATGAAAATAAAATATTACCATCGGCATTGGCATTATCAATATAAGCAGATGAATTAGCAGTAATAAGTTGTTCTATTGATTTAGTAAGTTTAGGAATATCGTTGGTGTAACACAACTGATCCCACTCGTAAATAATATTTGTTTTAGGAAAACGGATGATCAAATGCCAGTAATGCTGCGATTCGGATGCGGCTATCCAGTTGATATTACCGGTAAGCATAGGCGTAAAACTTTGGTTGCTGTCGCAGATATTTACTTTTAATGCGGGTGTGTAATCAATGGCATCAAAAATGTCTTTGTAAACACCTTCGCTAAGCCAGGTGTTTCTTATAAAAATATCTTCGGCAGGGTAGGAGCTGATGATGTTGGGAAATTTACTGCTGTCAATTTCAAAAGCGATGTTCAGTTTTTCCAGTTCGGCAGTAAAATCGGGGATGCTGTAATTTTCTAAATCTATCAGCAGTTGCTGGCGTAAACCAAAACGTACATACTGCACTTTAATTTTTTGTGCTGCTACAAGAATATTGTATAAATCTCCCGGAGAAATTATACCACCACGAAAATTTATAGAAACAATGTTAGCCATGTTGGTGAGTTATTTGTAGTGATTGGTGCAAGGTCAATGGTCAATGGTCAATGGTCAATGGTCAATGGTCAATGGTCAATGGTCAAATATAAAGTAAATTAAGTTACTGCATTTCACGGGATTTTTATAGCCCAAACTCTTTAGCAGCTTTAGGGAAATTTTTATTTTCATGACCCGGCCTGCATAGTTTTAATAAAGCGTAACGCTGCAGGTTAGTAAAACTTTTCCATTTATCGGTTGTAATACATAAATCAAATTCTTTTACTTTTTGCAAAAGCATTTCTGGAATGTTGGTGAGATTTGCCCAGGCTGGTTTTGCATCTATCAATAATGCTGTTGGTTTACTGCCTGTGTATTTTTCTATTAATTGAGACAAATAATTATGATACAATTTTATTTCTTCATTTGTGGATGCAGGAAGGATGGCAAGTTGAATTCTTTCTGCCATTTTAAATTTACTCCACTCCGCTAATTTTAATTTTATGCCAACCGCATCCATTTTAAATCGCACCATCATGGGGATGCACCTTACATTATCTTCTACAAAATCTTCTTCAAAATTAAAAAACCCTTTTTCTCCCGAAGCTGGGTTAAGAAATTGATGATACAAGTTCGTTTCATTGAATGAAGCATCGAATTGAAATTCTCCGCCACGTGGCGGAGACAGGGGTTTCTTCATACAAACACTTTCTTCCAACCCTTTATACTGATCGTAGTTTGGAATAATTTTGTAACCTGCATTTTTATATAATGTTGTTGCAGGTATAAAGTGTATGCTGGTTTCTAAAATAGCATTTGTAAAATCAAGGGATGCTGCCCATGTTTCTAATTCATTTAAAACAGTTTTTGAAAGTCCGTTACCACGGTGTTCTTTTACTACAAACATTCTTTTTATTTCAATGGTATTCGCATTATATTTTTTAAAACAACCGCTTGCGGCAGGTTGATCGTTTACATATACAACTACAACAGTATTCAGGTCGGGCACTTTATTGTATTGGTCATATTGTGCCTGGTCTTCTTGCAGTTCATTCCATAATTCATTATCCAATTCCTTAACCAGGTATTGAAAATCTTTGTCGTTAGAAGTGGTTCGTTGGATATTTTGCTTTTGCATTTTTTTCTAAATATAAATAATATTTAAAAGATTTTAAAAAGAAGTCAAGTCTTTAACACTTGACTTCTTTGTTTATAATAACTCAACAGTTTCTTCTTTTTTTATCACATTTACATAACCATCTAAAATTGCTTTTACCTCGGGCCTGCAACTGCCGCAACCCATGCCAGCGCCTGTAAGCTGGCATAATTGTAAATGATCTGTACAACCTTCTTTTATTTTATTGATAAGGTTACCCTCGCCAACATTATTGCAACTGCAAATTAATTTACCCAAAACAGGTTCAGCTGCTTTACCGCTTCGTAACAATTGCAAACGTTTTTCACTAAGCTCTAATTTATTTTCTATAAGGTTTCTGAATTCTAAAAACTCGTTTTTGTCGCCAATTAAAATGGCACCAACTAATTTATCGTTGTGTACAATACATTTTTTATAATAGCGCTTTGCACGGTCTAAAAAAATAATTTCTTCATAGGTCGGGTCGTTGTTGGGTATTTCGGCAAGGCCGAGAGAACATAAGTCAGTGCCATTCATTTTTAAAATATTCATCAGCAAACTGCCGTTGTAATATTTAGAAATATCGCCGCATAAAAAACGGGCAACAATAGCTGCCTGCTGTTCTGCCGCAGCAGTAATGCCATATAAAAATCCTTTAAACTCTGCAATTTCGCCAATGGCATAAATATCTTTTTCGTTGGTACGTAAATATTCATCCACTACAACACCACTTTTACAATCAATGCCTGCGGCTTTTGCTACTTCAATATTTGGCACAGTTCCAATGGCAATAACCAAAGCCTGGCAATTAATATGCAAGCCACTTTTTAAGCGTACACCCGAAATATTTTTTTCTCCCAAAAAACGATCTATCTCATCGTTATAAAAAATTTCAATGCCTTTGCCGGTTAATTCTTCATGCAGTAACTGGCTGCCCAGCGGATCCAACTGCCTGTCCATTAAACGGGAGATACGCTGAATGATCGTAACTTTTATTCCTGTTTCGTTAAGCGATGCAGCCAATTCAATTCCTAACAAACCACCACCAACAATAATTACTCTACCATTTACGGCAGTAATATGATTTTTAAAATCATCTGCATCATTGCGGCTACGCATGGTGAAAATGCCAGTAAGTTTTGGCATATCTTTTAGCATAAAAGCCCTGCTGCCAGTGGCTAAAAGCAATACATCGTAAATATGATCAACGCCATTACTATCTGTAACAGTTTTATTTTCTTTATCAATTTTTTCAATGCTTACCCCACGGTGTAATGTTATGCGGTGATCTGTTTCTTCATCATCACTCATTTTTATTAAATTATGCCAGGGCAACACACCGCTGATATAATCTGGTAATAAAACCCGGTTATAAAAAGGGAAATCTTCTTTACTAAATACTTCAATATCATCTTCGGTATTTAATGCACGGTAACTTTTTACAAAACCGCATGCACCGGCACCGGCACCTACTACAATTATTTTTTGTTTTGCTTTTTTATACAATTGTACCTGCACCGCACTAAATTTAAAATCGGGTTCTTTGCTTTTTGGGTCTACCAAATTACTGGTAAGATTATTTGCCCTGTTTAAATCGCTGGTTAAAATTTTGCCCCAGTGCATCGGCATAAATACTACGCCGGCCTTTATATCCTGACTAAATTTTGCTTTGACCCTAACATTGCCCCGATGGTTAAATATTTCTATAACATCATTGTGTTTAATTTTTCTTTTAGCTGCATCCGCAGGATTGATTTCTAAAAAAGATTCGCTGATATGCTGATTCAATTTATTTACTTTTCCCGTTTTGCTCATGGTATGCCACTGATCCCGTATGCGGCCTGTAGTGAGTATCAGCGGATGTTCCAGAGTTAATGCCTCAGATTTATTTTCATCACTAAAAGAATGGATGTTTGCTTTTTTATCCGGCGTATAAAATTTATGATCAGTAAATAATCTTGGCGTACCAAAATACTTATTTGTATTACTATCAACTGCCAACTTTAAACTATCAACTTTTTTATACGGCCACTGCACCGCCCTTTTCTCTTTCAATATTGCGTAACTCAATCCGCTGATATCAATATTTGTACCCTCAGTTAATGCTGCATGTTCTGCATATATTTCTCCAAAGTTTTTATAATCAAAACCTTTGTAACCCATTTTTTTTGCAAAGCGGCAAATAATTTCTGCATCTGGTAATGCTTCGCCGGGTGCATCCGTAATTTTATTTAAGTAAGAAATGTATCGGGCAGCATTCGTCATCGTTCCTTCTTTTTCTGCCCACGATGCGGCGGGTAATACTACATCGGCGTATTGCAAAGTTTCTACTTTATTACTTATATCCTGCACCACTACAAATTTTGCTTTTTGCAAACCTGCTTCTGCAACCCGTACGTTTGGTAGACTTGTAAGTGGGTTAGTACATAAAATCCATATCGCTTTTAATTTGCCATCATTCAATGCATCAAAAATTTCGGTAGCCGTTAAACCAGGTTTTGGTTTGATAGTCCCCAATGGAATCTGCCAAAATTTTTCTACTTCATTGCGATGTGTTTCATTTAGTAAATCCCGGTGAGCCGGTAACAAATTACTTAATCCGCCAACTTCTCTTCCACCCATTGCATTAGGCTGGCCGGTTAATGAAAACGGCCCGGCGCCTGGTTTTCCTATCTGCCCCGTAATTAAATTTAAGTTTATAAGCGATAAATTTTTATTGGTCCCCACAACACTTTGATTTAATCCCATCGTCCACATGGTAATAAAACCTTTGGCATTACCAATGTATAAAGCCGCTAAACGAATATCATTTTCGCTAACACCACAAACAGCTGCAGCTTCCTCAATTGTTTTTTCAAAAACAGTTTCTTTATATTGTACAAAACCATTGGTGCTGTCATTAATAAAATCAAAATCAATTTTTCCTTCTTCAATTAAATATCTGCCAATGGCGTGATGCAATGTAATATCGGTACCGGGATTTAATTGCAAATGCACATTGGCCAGAGAACAGGTTTGCGTTTTACGTGGGTCGCTCACAATAATTTTTAGCTCCGGATTTTTTTCTCTTGCAGCTTCCACTCTTCTCCATAAAATGGGATGGCACCATGCAGGATTTGCACCCGCCACAAAAATCACATCACACAATTCCAAATCATCATAACTCACCGGCACACTGTCTTCGCCCAAACTCATTTTATAACCTACCACTGCACTACTCATGCATAGCCTTGAGTTGGTATCAATATTATTACTTCCAATAAATCCCTTTATCAATTTATTTACTACATAATATTCTTCGGTAAGGCATTGGCCGCTTGCATAAAACGCTACACTGTCGGGCCCGTATTTATTTATAAATGTTTTAAATACTGCGGCGGTTCTTTCCAATGCTGCATCCCAGCTTACTCTTTGCAAAGGCATATTTTTATTGTACCTCATTTGCGGGTACAGCAGTCTGTCAGTTTTATCATTTACGGTATGATGCAGGTTCATGCCTTTGCTGCAGAGCATGCCTTTATTTACAGGATGGCTTTCATCGCCTTTAACTGTAATATTGTTATGAGTATCTTTGGTTACTACAATGCCACAGCCTACACCGCAGTAGCAGCAGGTTGAAGAGCCGCCGGCCCCTAAAGGGCGGATAAAAGCAGCTTCTTTTATATTTTGGGAATCAATCAAAATTTTTGGCTTTTTCTTTTTTGTTGCCAAGCCGAAGTTCCTTGATTGATCTTCATTGGCGTCGCACTCTTGTACATAAATTCTTTATTCATCTTTAATTATGTTTTATTATAAGCAGAATTAAAAACGATATTTATGCTAACGCAGCAGCCGGTTGAATTTCTTCAACTTCCTCCGGTTTTGTAAATCTTGTAACCAATACAATTAAAGAAACTGCAATAGCAATGTAACCGATATAACTAAATGCATCTAAGTAAGTAATGTTTTTACTTTTAAATAAAAAGCCAAACATCATACCACCTAAATTTCCTCCTGCACCTACAATGCCTGCAACAAGGCCTCCATTTTTTTCATTTATAAAAGGTGTAATAGCGTACGTAGTACCGTTAGCCATTTTTAAAAATAATGCAAATGTTATCATAGAAAAAATTGCCATGGCAAATGAGCCGGATTGTGCAAACATCAGTAACCCAAAACCTTCTAATAATAAAACTGCAGCCAACAGAATTCCTTTTCCTCTCATACCAAATTTCTTCCCCACTTTATCTGCAAATATGCCGCCGAGTGCACGGGCAAAAATGTTCATAAAGCCAAACAGTCCTGCATAAAAACCAGCACTGCTCTGGCTTAGTTTGTATTCCTGTACAAAGTGTAATGCAGCAACATTATCAAATGTAATTTCCATACCAAAGCAAACAGCATAGGCTAAAGACAATGCCCATATTCGCCAATCTTTTAAAACTGTGTAATCTGTTTTTCCTTTTGCAACTTTTGATTTATTTATCTCATCGTAATTACCCGCTGCTGTATCTTTTGTAAACCGGTAATAAAAAAATGCCATCACCAGCATCATTACGCCGGGTACAATCATTGCATAACGCCATGCATCATGCTTTGTATAACCAAAGCCAACAATGGCTGCAAAAATTAAAGGCATAATCATGTTGGTTATACCGCCGCCTAAATTTCCCCAACCACCTGCAACTGCATTAGCGGTTCCTTTAATGTTAGCAGCAAACATTTGCGATGTATGAAATTGTGTAATTACAAACGATGCTCCAATAACACTAATAGCTAAACGAAATAATAAAAATGAAGTATAATCTTTTGCCAAGCCCACACACATTACCGGTATAGCACCAATCAATAATAATACCGTGTAAGTTTTTCGTGGCCCCCAGGTATCGCATAACCTGCCAATTAATAAACGGGCAATAATGGTTGCCGATACCGAAGCGATAATGATATTTCCTATCTGCCCTTTATCTAAATGTAAATCTTCTTTAATGGTGGGCATTAGCGGAGCCAGACCAAACCAACCAAAGAAGCAAACAAAAAAAGTAAGCCAGGTTATATGAAATGTTTTCATCTGGATACCTTTACCAGAAAAAATATTAAGTTTAGTGAGTGGTTGATTATTTATTATTGCAGACATAAAATTTTATTTTTGCGGTGATAAATAATAGCAGGCAATCGTTGTTTTTAAAATTTGTATCCTATTCCTAAGCCAACATTCCATTTACCATTTGCCGTTGCTGTTTTGTTGTTATAATAAAATGGAACCTGCGTAACAAAATGTTTGTACACTATTGTGAAACCAAAACCTGCAGTAGGCATTATCATGGAATTTTTTGGGGCCTCCTTTGCTACCTTATCTTTTTTAATACGCATTGTGGGCAAAATGCCAAAGCCAAATACCCATGGTTTTTTAATAAACTTTACAGTGGGGCCGCCAAAATTTACAAAGCCACCATCATTTACATATCCTGCTATGGCCATGCCATCCCAAACAGTTACTGAAGGTTTGTTTGTTTGTGCATACATATTGTGTAAAGCAATAACTGAAATAAAAGTGCACATGATTTTTTTTCTGATTTCAAACATATTTTTTTGATTTTGTATTGTCAACAATTTAAAATTCAGCTACTATTGATTGCAATTTTACCGGGTTTTTTTACTCCCCTTTAGGGGCTGGGGCTTTTATACACCAATAAAAACTTTTCCATCCACCACATTTACCGGATAAGTTTTAATAGCACATTCATCGCCGCTTAAACATTCACCTGTTTTTAAAGAGAAAGTTTTTTTATGAAATGGGCAGGCCACTTTTGGCTCTTCGGCCTGTGAGCCAATCATGCCACGGCTTAGAGCCATCTGTTTGCGGTGTGGGCATTCGTTTTGTGTGGCATACCATTCATTTCGCCTGCTAAAATGAAACAGGGCAATTTGTTCATCATTGTATTTTACACATACGCCGCCGTTAAGTGGCACATCGTTAATGGTACAGGCAAAAAACCAAGAGCCCCCTCCGCCCCCTAAAGGGGGAACTGCCGAAGTTTCCACTGATTGAGTTGAACTATTCATATTGTAGTTTATTAATTAGTTATTTTAATCCCATTTATCTTCTCTGAAAAGGCTGGTTGTATTTAACTAGAGTGTCGTACCTAAGTTCCCCTTTAGGGGACAGGGGCTTTTATTTCCATTCTTTAGCTTTTACTTGTTCTCTCATCACATCAAATTGCACACTCGGATCTTTTTCTTCTGGTGCATTTACAAAATGATTAAAACGTTTACGTAATTCCGGTGTTTCAATAGCTGCTTTCCATTCGCATTCGTAAGTGTTTACATGGTTGGCCATATCGGTTTCCCATTGTGCATTCATGCCCAGTGCATCATCAACCACTACAGTTTTTAAATAAGCAATACCGCCTTCCATTTTATTAAGCCATGTTGCAGTACGGGTAAGTGGGTCGGCAGTTTTTACATAAAACATTAAAAAGCGATCGAGGTATTTAATGCAGGTTGCTTCATCAATATCGCTGGCGAGTAAAATGGCATGTTGTGGTTTGCTGCCGCCATTGCCGCATACATAAAGGTTCCAGCCTTTTTCAGTAGCGATGATACCAAAGTCTTTGCTCTGTGCTTCGGCACATTCTCTTATACAACCGCTAACGCCACCTTTTAATTTATGCGGAGAGCGCAAGCCACGGTATCTTTCTTCTACTTTTATGGCAAAACTAACACTGTCGTGTAGCCCAAAACGGCACCAGGTGCTGCCTACGCAACTTTTTACCGTCCGCAAACTTTTTCCGTAGGCATGGCCGCTTTCAAAACCTGCATCAATCAACTCTTCCCAAATATTTGGTAAGTCGCTTAAATGTGCACCAAATAAATCAATGCGCTGACCACCGGTAATTTTTGTATAGAGGTTATATTTTTTTGCTACCTGTCCAATTACAATTAATTTATCAGGTGTAATTTCTCCACCAGCAATGCGTGGCACTACAGAATAGGTGCCACCTTTTTGTATGTTGGCCAGAAAACGATCGTTGCTGTCCTGTGCAGTATCATTGCCTTTCTTTAAAATAATTTCGTTCCATAAACTTGCCAGGATAGACGCTACAGGTGGTTTGCACAATTCACATCCATCACCTTTACCAAACATGTTCAGTACTTCGTTGTAAGTTTTTAATTTATTTATTTTTACTAAATCAAATAATTCCTGGCGGCTGTAATTAAAATGCTCACATAATACATTGTGTACAATTTTTCCATTCGCTTTCATAGTATGTGTTACCAGGTCTTTTATCATGGGTACACAACCACCACAACCCGTACCTGCTTTAGTACATTTTTTTATGGCATCTACAGTTTCACAGTTACTTTCGGTAACGCTGCTGCATATCATGCCTTTTGTAACTGCTTCGCAACTGCATATCAATGCATCCTCCGGAAGGCTTGTAACACCTGCGCCTGCTGCTTCTTCGCCGCCGCGGCTTCCTAAAATAACATCTTCAGGATTAGGAGGAAGCACCACTTTATTTTTTACTGTTTGCAACAGCATATTGTATTGCTCTGCATCACCCACCAATATGCCGCCTAATAAAGTTTTGCCATCGGCACTTATATTTATTCTTTTGTACACACCTTTATTGGTATCATTAATTGCAACAGAAGTAATGCCATCCCCATTAGCAAAGGGATCGCCAAAGCTGGCCACATCTACACCAATTAATTTTAGTTTGGTGCTCATGTCGAAAGCTGAAAAGAAAGCCCCCCCACCCCCCGAAGGGGGGATAAGGGCGGACTCTAAAATATCAGGCAGACTTTGCAAATTTTCATTCTGCAAAATCCCCCCTTTGGGGGGTGGGGGGGCTTGGGCCGTGAGATTTGTCGCAACCACATTTGCCATCTCATAACCCGGTGCAACCAGGCCATAAATCATTCCTTCAAACAATGCACATTCGCCAATGGCATAAATATTTTCATCGCTGGTTTGTAATTTTTCGTTTACTACAATACCGCCTCTTTGCCCCACCGTTAGTCCGCATAATTTTGCCAGCTCATCTCTTGGTTTTATACCGGCAGAAATTACCAGCATGTCTACTTCAATTTTGCTGTCGTTGGCAAACTGCATTCCTGTTATGCAATCCTCTCCTAAAATTTGGGAAGTATTAGTGTTGGTTAAAATTTTTAAACCCAGTGTTTCTAATTTTGATTTTAATACATTGCTGCCCACTTCATCAATTTGCCGGGGCATAAGGCGTGGCGCAAATTCAATTACAGAGGTATCGGTAACACCCAGGTCCATCATTGCTTTTGCTGCCTCTAACCCTAAAAGTCCGCCGCCAATTACAGCACCTTTGGTTGCTTTTTTAGCCCAGGCAGTCATCATTTCTAAATCTTCAATAGTTCTATATATAAAAACACCATTTTTTTCGGTGCCGGGAATTGGGGGAACAAAAGCCGCAGAACCTGTTGCAAGAATTAATACATCGTATGGAACGGTAAGCCCTTTATGAGAATCAACAGTCTTTTCTTTTCTATTGATTTGTGCAATGGGGTCGCCAAGATGGAGAGTGATATTATTTTCGGCGTACCAACTGGCGGGGGCCATAGATAAATCTTCTGCCGATTTACCGGCAAAATATTCACTGAGGTGAACCCTGTCGTAAGCCGGCCGAATTTCTTCGCCAAAAACAGTGATGTTGAAGGGGGTGGGATTGGCTTTAGCCAAAAGCTTTTCGCAAAACTTATAGCCCACCATGCCGTTGCCGATAACTACTACGTTCATAATTAAAGTTTTTTATGAATGAAATATTATGGCAGGCAATCGTATTATTTTAAAATCTATATAATTTTTATTTTAATTTTTATTTCCAAAAATAGATTTTAAAATAGTTTATACACTAAAAATAAAGATTTATCTTTAATAAATAATAAAATATCTAAAAATAAATTACATATTTTAAATCTTAACTTGTATGAATGATCATTTAATTTCTTTGGTTGGAGCTGGTCCTGGTGATCCGGATTTGATTACCCTAAAGGCTGTTAAGGTATTGCAGCAGGCAGATGTAATATTATATGATGCACTTGCAAACAAATCTTTACTGCAACATTGTTCGTCAAATTCTATAAAAAAATTTGTAGGTAAAAGATATGGCTGCCATGCCCTTTCGCAACAGGAAATAAACCATTTAATGATTGCATTTGCCGTTAAGTACAATAGGGTGGTAAGGTTAAAAGGTGGCGACCCCTTTGTATTTGGCAGAGCCCAGGAAGAAATTGACGCAGCCAGGGCTGCAGGTTTTGCAGTTGAAGTAATACCCGGAATATCCAGTGCATTGGCAGTACCCGCCACGCAAATGATTCCATTAACCTGCCGGGGTATAAATGAAAGTTTTTGGGTTACAACCGGTACAACTAAACAAGGAAATGTTTCAGCAGATATTAAACTGGCTGCACAATCTTCTGCCACGGTTATCATTTTAATGGCCATGAGTAAATTGGAAACCATTATGGAAATTTTTACTGAACATGGAAAAACGGAAACCCCCGTGGCGATAATTCAGGATGGCACAACTGAAAATGAAAAATGTATTATTGGTACTGTAAAAGATATTTTTTTTAAAGCTCAATATTATGGCATTACAAACCCAGCCATAATAATAATAGGAGAGGTGGTAAGGTTACATCCATCATTTATAAAATCTGCGGTTGAGCAAATTGGTGCACAACATTTTATTAAGGCCTAATTTTAAATTTGGCGTTCATACGCATTTTATCATTAAAGTTTAAGTTTGGGCAAAAGCAACTGAAAATACCATATTGGTTTATAATAAATTTTTTATGCTTTTTCATTGCAGTTAAACATCCACTGCACTCCAAACTTATCGGTACAGCTGCCAAAATAATCTCCCCAAAACATATCCTGCAATTCCATTTCTACTTTGCCTCCGGCCGATAAGGCTTCAAATAATTTTTTAGTTTCTTCCCTGGTATCTGCCTGCAGGTTTATATAAATGTTATTGCCAAAATTTACTTTAAAGCCCATTTCTTCCGGGGCATCGGTACCCATAAGTTTATGGCCGCCTGCAATCAGCAATTCCACATGCATCACTAAATTTTTTATTGCATCGCTTGCTGGTGGCATACCTTCCATTGGCGGCATATCACTCATACGCCTTATGCCCGGCGCAGTAAACTCGCCACCAAAAACTTTTTTATAAAAGTTAAACGCTTCCTCGGTATTATTGGAAAAGTTTAAATAAGTGCTTACGCCTGCCATAATATTAAATTTTATTTTTCAACAAATTGTTTTAAAGAAGTGCCGGTAATATAATTCCAGCCCTCTGCAAAATTCTCTCTTGCAAATGCATTGCTGGCGGTTACGGCAAATGTTTCTATGCCGCTATGGGTTAACAGGAGTTTTGTTTTTTCGCCTTCGGCAGATAATTCAAATGTTACCAGCGAATTTCCTGTAAAGCCATCGTAACGCCAGCTGTGGCTTAATTTTTTTTCTGGAATCACTTCCGTCACCTTACAGAGATGCATGTATTTTTCACCTTCTTTTCCTTCGCCCTCAAAACTAAATTCAAAACCCTCTTCGGGTTTAAAATCGGCTATATCAAAATACCATAGTTTCATTTCGTTATTATCTGTAATCGCTTTCCATACTTTTTTTACCGGGGCATTGTAGGTTCTTTCTATTAGTAGGGGTTTAACGCTTACCAGTGTTTTAATTTTCTCTAAAGCTTTTGGCCACGCCTCCATAAAATAATCCTTATCCTCTTCTGTTACATCCAGCGTTACCAACAAAGTAGTTTTTCCTGCAGTTTCAGTAAGGGTATAATTTTCCATGGCACCAGCCCATTGTTTTATTTTATCGCTGGTAGTATCTTCCACGCCATCCTTCAGTTCTCCAATATGTTTAAAACTCATAAACTCACAGGGCCGGTTAACGGCTACTTTACTTACAATTCCACTGCCACCCGGAGAAAGAAATAATACTTTAGTGCCTTGTTTCCATCCGTCAGTTTCAGCATAAGATCCCTCAAAAAAGGCACCCGTCCAGTTTCTGTAACTGCTGTCCTCCCAAAGTGCCTCCCAAACTTTTTCTTTTGGTGCATCAAGGGTTATTGAAAAATTTATTTGCTCCATATTGATAACCGTTTAATGTATATTTTTATCAATCTCCCTGATAATTTTGTTGATGATACCGGTTAATTCCTTTTTGTTTGCTTCGGCAGCTGCTTTATCTTTAAAATATACCAGCCGCCTGTTTGTAAAGTTGCCGGTTAATAATTTACTTTTTATTTTTACCACTGCCGGGTGATGAAAAACTAATAATAATTGCTGAGTTTTATAAGGCCCAAATGTAAGTATATCTTCTTTATAATAATAGCTGGGAGCATTCCATTTTATTCGTTCTTTTAGTTTGGCAGAAGCAGCTTTTATAATTTTTCTAACCGCTGCTATTTCTTTTTTTACTGCGGGCTCCTGCTTATTTAGCCAGGCATTTACTATAGCAGTATCAGCAGGTTTTGCATGAGTATTAATTTTTGCCCCGGACTTTACAGTTTTTTTAGCGCCAATTTTATTATCGTTTTGCTTTACCCTGAACTTTACAATACGGGTTATTAATTTTAAGGGCAGGGGTTTATCTAAAGGAAATTGTACAGAACCTTTACCGCTTTTGTAAACAGCTAATTCTTTTTTAAATGCATCATGCCCCGGGGGAGTGCCATAAAAACCAATATGATTTTTGTATCCCCCAAAATAAACCAGCACTCCCTTATATATATAAGCAGGCATCATATAACTGATTAATTCTTCAGCACCGGGTGCTGCAGTTTTAATGGTTTTGCGCAAATCCTGTAACTGTTTTTTTACACCCGCAGGAAACTGCGCTATGTATTCATCTACATTTTTTGGAACTGCTGATTTATTCATGGCCATAAAAATAAATTTTATTTTAGCCGCAGATTCGCAGATTTAATCTGCGAATCTGCGGCAATTTTTTGATTAACATTTAAACAGCTTCTAAAACAATTTTATTCTATGAAGCTGCTGCTGCTTCCAAAATAGCGATATCTAATTTTTTCATTTGCATAAGCGCAGGCAGTATCATTTGTGCTTTCTCGGGGCTGCTCATTAATTGCCCCAATGCAGCAGGAATAATTTGCCATGATACGCCAAACTTATCTTTCAACCAGCCGCACCTGCTTTCCTGGCCGCCACCTGCAGTAAGTGCATCCCAGTAATTATCTATTTCTTTTTGGTCTTTACATGCTACCACAAAAGATATGGCTTCGTTAAAAGCAAACTGGTGGTTGCCAAAACCATCCATGGCCATAAAAACTTTTTCGTCTAAAATAAACTGTGAGTGTTTTACTTTTCCTGCCTGCGCTTCTCCTTCGTTTTGCTGGTATAATAAAATGCCCTCAATGGATGATGCAGGAAATAATGTGGTATAAAATTTTACTGCTGCTGCAGCCCTGCCATAATTTTCTCCAACAAATAAAAACGTTGGCGTTATTTTTTGATTTACATCGCTGTACTTTGCTTTTATAATTTGCCAGGCCAGGCCAAACTTATCCTGCACAAAACCATATCGCTCACTCCAGTCGTATTTATCAAGTGGCATCATTACCATACCGCCGTTGCTTAGTTGTTTCCACAATTCATTTATTTCATCATCGCCTTCGCAGGTAACCATAAATGAAATGGAGGGATTGAATTTAAAATTTGGACCACCATTAAGCCCCATAAATTTTTGGCCGCTCAATTCAAAGTTTACCACCATTGGCGTATCAATGGTAATTTTTGAATCGGGAAAAAGGGTACAGTAAAAATCTGCAGCTGCTGTAGCGTTGCCATCGTACCAAAGGCAGGGATGAATATTGTTGTTCATGTGAGAAAGTTTACTGATTTTAATACTTATATACTTGCACTAACCACTTTCCTGCTATCTTTTATTTTGTGATAACAGATATAAGATACAGCTAAAACTGCCAGTACAATTAAAGGAAATACAGCAAAAAATCCAAAGCCATCTACTACCATATAACTTATGCTGGCACAAATAAAATCAAATGTAAAACCTGCATAAGCCCACTCCTTAATGCGGCTGGCCACCTGCGAAATTATTAAAGCCAAAGCACCCAGTATTTTGAAAACAGTGAGTATAGTTACAAAATAAACTGGATAGCCTAAATGGGTAAAGCCTTCAATGGACTCTTTTTGTTGAGAGAATAATGCAGGCATCACACCTTCAAATAAAAAAATTGCTGTGGTTGTTATCCAGTAAATAATTTTGTTGCTTTCATTTTTTAAATTTTATTCTTTATTGGTTATAATACAATAGGAGGTAATATTTTTTATTTGCTGTTCTTCAAATTGATACACATCGCAGGATGAAATTTGTATCAATTTATTTTCTTTATTTGTAAATGTTGCGGTGCCATCAATTGCAACAGCTTTACCATCACTAATTAAATTCACCAAAATAAATTTTGTTTCTACTTCCGCAAAATAAGCAGCCGTAGCATTGCAAAATTCAATTACGGCGTCTTTACCTTTTAAAATTTTGTCGCCTACAATATTCCATACTATATCATCAGCAATAAAATTGTACGTGTATTTAAAATTACCTCCGGAGAACTCCTGGCTTAATTGTGTGATAGTTGGCTGCATAATACTATAAATTTATTTTTTCTTCCCCTTAAAAGTAGCATAAATTGCCATAGCATGTCCATGCCCTAAGTCAAAATCTTTTTTTAGCCAGGCAATTATTTCGCCTGCTTTTACGCCGGGTTTAAGAAGGCCTTTTTTATCAGCCAGCTTTTTAAAATCTTCGGGTGTGTTACCTGTTTTTATTTTTATATTATCGATGTAGGCTTGAAACGACATAATGGTTTAGTTTTTATTTTTATCAAAATGCAACAACCACTGGTTGCCAAATTTATCTGTAAGGTCGCCAAATACTGCACCCCAAAAAGTAATTTCTAAAGGCTGGGCCGGCACTCCGCCATTTGCAAGTTTTTCATAAAATTTAATGATCTCATCTTCGCTGCTGCAATTAAGCATTAAAGAAACTGCAGTACCTTTTATCAAACCTTTTTCTCCCACCATATCTGATGCCATAATAATTAATGCGCCGTTGGTTAAAGTAGCATGTAGAATGCAGTCTTTCATCTGTGCCGGCATTTTACAGGCAAGGGGAGATTCTCCCACAGTTTCAAAACACAGTTCTCCACCAAGGCAGTTTTTATAAAAGGTCATGGCTTGCCGGCAATTGCCATTGAAAGTTAAGTAAGAATTTATTTGTGTCATAGCTTTTATGTTGATTATGTTATAAAATAGTTCTTTTAATTATCAGGTAAAATTTCGGCCTGGCATTCAAAATTTTTCAGCCATTCAATAAAATAAAAAGATGCCATGTTGTTAGTATTGCTTACTACCCTAAGTATTTTGTCGCAATCAGTAAGGTCAAAATTTGCACGATAACAGGTAAAGGTTTCATGTATCAGCTCTACCAGATACTTTGCCTTATCAGCACAATTAATATTTGTTTTAAAAACTTCAATCACTTTGCAAAATTTTTAACCACTAATATTTTATTGGTCTTGTTTGATTGTAATTGTACAACAAACATAGTTTCATAAAATGAAAATTAAAATGTGCAAAAACGACATTTAAATGGGTTGATTGCGACAGAAAGTATTTTTACATTTGTGTAATAAAAATATTGCTTATTATGAAACATGTTTCCATTTTAGTACCTGAATCTTCAGTAATAGAAGCCATTGCCGATCCACGGTATATGTTTATTGCCGTAAATCAATTTTTACAATCGGCAGGCAAAGCGCCTTTATTTAATGTGCAGTTAGTGGCAGTTAAGCCAGAGGTTAAATTAGATAACAGTTTATTTAGTGTACATGCAGATGTGTTGATGAAAGACGTAAAAAAAACGGATCTTATTTTTATTCCAGCATTGACCGGCGATATTAAAAAAGCAGTGGAGCTTAACAGGGAAATGATTCCATGGATACAACAACAGCATAAAAATGGTGCAGAAGTAGCCTCCCTTTGCCTTGGTGCTTTTTTATTTGCTGCAACAGGGTTGTTAGATGGAAAGCAATGCAGCACCCACTGGTTGTTTGCCAATGAGTTTAGAAATATGTATCCTGCTGTAGCGCTGGTTGATGGCAGTATAATTACAGCAGAAAATGGTTTGTACAGCAGCGGCGGCGCCAACAGCTACTGGAATTTATTATTGTACCTGGTAGAAAAATATACCAATCGTGATATTGCTATCCTGGCTTCTAAATTTTTTGCTATAGAAATAGACCGCAACAGCCAGAATGCTTTTATGATGTTCCAGGGGCAAAAAGATCATGAAGATGGAGATATAAAACAGGCGCAGGAATTTATTGAAGAAAATTATCCTGATAAAATTACAGTAGATAACCTGGCAGATAAATTTGCTATTGGCAGAAGAAGTTTTGAGCGGCGGTTTAAAAAAGCGACCAATAACACTGTTGTAGAGTATATGCAGCGGGTAAAAATTGAAGCAGCCAAAAGAAGTTTTGAAAGCAGCCGTAAAAATATTACCGAAGTAATGTTTGATGTAGGCTATACCGATACCAAAGCCTTCAGATCAGTATTTAAAAAAATTACAGGCTTAACGCCGGTGGAGTACAGGAATAAATATAATAAGCAGCCTGCAATGGAAGCAGTGTTTTAAAATAATCTGTTTAACGGCAATAAAAGGTGCTGCAATTGGTACAAAAAAAATTTAACTGCCTTATGCCGTTTTAATATAGTCCTGCACAGGGCAATTGTTTTTTACCCGGTTACTTTGTTTTATTAAAAGGAGATTGTATTTTACTCTTCCTAATAATTACGCTATGCAAAACATTGTACTGGAAAATTTATTGTTGATAGATATAGAAACCGTACCCCAGCATCCTTCATTTGATTTATTAAGCGACGACTGGAAACATTTATGGGAAGAAAAAACCCTGCGGTCTTTGCCCGACTTTACTACTGCTGCCGAATTTTATCCACAGCGTGCCGGCGTAATGGCCGAGTTTGCAAAAATTGTATGCATCAGCATTGGCTTTTTTGTAAAGCAGGATGGTAAATTACAATTGCGCCTGAAATCTTTTTATGGCGATGATGAAAAAAAATTATTGCAGGAGCTTGTTGCCACCATCAATATTATGGAAGCCAAAAATAATAAATGGAGTTTTGCCGGGCATAATATTAAAGAGTTTGATATGCCTTTTATCTGCCGCAGGCTTTTAATAAATGGCTTAGCCATTCCGGTGTATCTCGATTTTCAAAACATGAAACCCTGGGATACCAATATTGTAGATACATTTCAATACTGGCGCTTTGGAGATTATAAAAATTATACTTCTTTAAAATTACTGGCAGCTTCATTAGGTGTTCCTTCGCCAAAAGATGATATTGATGGCAGTATGGTTGCAGAAGTGTACTGGCAGGAGAAAAATTTACAGCGCATTGCTGTCTATTGCCAAAAAGATGTGGTAACTACAGGCAACATAATATTGCGGTTTAAAAATATGGAGTTGATGAAAGAAGAAGATGTGGTGATTGTGAAATGATTTTCTGCACAAACCTGTGAGGTTTTGTTACACTGCACATTTCAAAAAAATATTTGTTGCGGTAAATGTTTTTAAATTTTAATACCCTGCGTAAACCTCACAGGTTATAAACAAAAAAGCCCATTGCAATTGCAATGGGCTTTTTTAAAAAAGTATTTATTTTTTATTGTACTATTACTCTCAGTGTTGTTACATTTTCTGCATCAATAACTTTTACAAAGTACAAACCTTTGCTAAAGCCTGCTGTATTTATTTGCAGGTTAGCTTGTGTTGTGCTGGTGGTGTAAACCATTTTACCTGCAGCATTTACAACCTGTACGGTTGCCGGCTGGTTGCCGGCTTTTGCCATGTACAAATTAATAAAATCTTTTGCAGGGTTAGGCGCTACTTCTGCAGTGTAGTTAGAATTGAATAATGCTTTTTGTACTGCAGAATATTCGTACCGGGCATCTTTATCTACCTGCTTTAAGCGATAGTAATTAATACCTTTTATTGGTGCGTTATCAAAAATACTGTACCTATTTCGGTTATTGCTGTTGCCTGCTGCTGCCACGTTTGCAATAGCATTCCATGTTCTGCCATCGGTTGATCTTTCAATTATAAAATGACTGCTGTTAATTTCCTGTTCGGTACTCCAGCTAATTTTTGCGGTGTTGTTTATTTTTTGTACCACAAAACTGCTTAAGGTTACCGGTAATGGTGCGGCTGCATCATTTCGGGTGTACCAAACAGGTGAGGTTACTATGCGGCTGGTACCATTGGTAATATCAATATAATAATAACCGGTGCTGTTGTTGCTTAAGTTAACATCTGTAAAGTTTAATGAACTGCCAATTACCGAATCAATTTTTACCGCCATAGTGCCACTGCCCGGCACGCCATACATAACCCTGATAATAGCACCCGATGTAATAGTGGTAGCATCGGTTAGTGTTACCGAAATATTGGGAGCAAACCTGTCGGTAAATACTGAGCCCATAATTTTTGTGTTGATGGTAAAATCAACTTTAGTATCACAATCCTGCGTAGCATAAAAACTCATATTTCTTATGGCAGCTATTATAGCCGCTTTAGATAATGATGGCGAAATGATGGCCGTTCTGCTACGGGTGGTTTTTCCAAAAGTGGTTTTATGATTATCATGATCAATAGTAGGCCCTAAATGATATCCTTTTGCCAGTAAAGTTTGGTAATACCATAAATAACTCATTGAAGAAGCCGGGTTGGAGTAAGTGGTGTTAGACGAAGTAGAAGGGCCACTTTCTACCGCAACAGCAGTGATGGCATTATCTGCTGCAACATCATATGCTATGGCATCTAAATTATTAAAGTCTCCAAGCCCTGGGTGCGCCAGCGAAACAAATGTATTGGTAGCAATATTATCGTTAGTAGTTTTAAATAAACCTGTACTGCCGGTATATACGCCTCTGGGTACAAATATATCGTAGTTGTTAGAAGCACCCCATGCACCACTGCCGGTTTCCCATCCCCATAAATTATCCATACCATTACCGTAAACTAAGGCATGGCCGCCTGAGCCGATTGTTCCCCATTCCATACCATACAATGCCAAAAAGTTAGGGTTGGATGAATTGAAAGTAGTAGCCTGGTTAATGCCTAAACGATAATTGGATAACAAAGCTTCAGCAGAAAAATGGTTGTGCTCCGATATGCCTAAATAATCCATACACTCTGCAGTTTTTGCATAATCATAATCCAGTGCCGGTGTATAACCCGGGTTATCGGTGTTACCATCAGAGTAATCGGAGTGAGCATGTAAGTTTCCAAAATAAAAACTATTAGTAATGGCATTGGTGGTTACCACGCTTGCAGTTAAAGGCGCACCCGTTGCATACTTAGTACCACCCGAGCAATTTTTACTGGCCGCAAATACATAAAAATAATAAGTGGTGTTAGCCGTAAGGCCAGTTGCTAAAAATGAAGTAGCACTGCTGTTGCTTACTACAATGCCTCCGCCAAAATTTTCGCCTGCATTATAATCGGTATTATCAGCAGGTGTAGCCGATAAGGTGGGCAATAAACTTCTTACCACAATATAAGCATCGGCGCTTGCCACTCCGGTAAACGTACCCGAAACTGCGGTGTTAGCTGCAGTAAGATTTAGCGTAGTGGGCTGCGCTGTTGGAGCAACGCATGGTGGTAATGGCTGCGTAGTTTGTGTGCCGTTAAGCGGTGCCGTTACATTGTATACAGGGCCGTTAACACAAGCCTGAGAATTTAAACTGAAGACAAAGAAATAATATGGTGTGTTAGGTGCTAAACCATTTGCAGTAAATGAGGTTGTCGCATTTCTTTGTACTACAATGGCATTACCTAAAACTTCGCCGGCGTTGTACACCTGTGCATTAACCGGGTTATTGGTTAGGGTAGCAGCAGTGCTTCTTAACACCAAATATTCATCTGCAGTTGTTGCAGTAAATGATGCCTGAATACTATTGATACCTGTAGTGCCAAAAATTAAATTAGTGGCTTGTGCAGCTGGTGCAGCACATGGTGGTAAACCTGCAACAGTAGTAGCATTCCCTTCTAATGCAGTTGCAAAATATAAAGGGCCACCGGTACAAACACTGTTTACCGGAAAGATGAAAAAGTAATAAGTAGTAAGCGCCGTTAAGCCAGTTGCTGTAAAAGATGCAGCACTGCCGTTTGCAATTACAGTGCCATCACCAAGGTTATCGCCCAGGTTATAAATTTGTCCGTTTACCGGGCCGGCAGTTAAACTGTTACTGGTACTTTTTACAACAATATATCCGTCCGCTGTCGGGCTCGATGCAGTAAAACTTGCCGCTATGGAAACATCTGTAATGGTTCCAAATGTTAATGCAGTTGCCGGTGCAGTTGGTGCAGCACAGGGAGTTGTAGCTACAGCTGTAACTTTTAAATTATCGATACTCATTTTAGGCCTGCTGCCATTCGTTCCACCGGTACCGTTATGATAGTAAAATCTTAGCCTTGCTGTGGCACTGTTATTAAAAGTTGCCGGTAAAGGAATATTGTTTTTAGTACCACTTATTGGTGCGTTGTTAATAAAATTCAACACGTTGGTAAGCTCAGTAAAAGTTATACCATCTGTACTGGTATATACCCGTAAAGATCCCGAACGGTCGTTAGCGCCAGTGCCAAGTGCATTACTGAAAGTTTGATAATCAAAACTAAGGGTGCCTGCATTTACACCTGTAAAATCCATATAAAAATCAATTGCAGCGGATGTAGTATTATCTGTTCCGCCGGTTGACAATAAAATAATTGATTGTGTTGTTGGAATTGGTGCAGCCTGATCGGTTCCTTTTTGTACGCCACCAGATGTGCCGGGTGTGCCCGGTTGAAATGAAGAAGTAGATGCAGTGAGAGTAGTACCGCCTGTAGTGCCCACACCAGTACTGCCGGGGATACCCGAACCTGCTGCAGCACTTAAACCATTAAAATGATTAGCTCCAATACCAGTGATAAAAAAATTACTCCAGTTCGCAATGTCTGCAAAAGTTTCAGTAAAAGTTAAGCCCGGTTGTGCAGCCATGGGCAAAGGCAGTGGTGTGCAGGTAAAAAATTGTTGTGCACCATAAGTAGTACCACTGCCATCAGTTGCATAGGCTTTGTAAAAGTATCTTGTGTTGGCAGCAAGGCCGCTAAGGTTAACACTAAAGTTTCCTGCAGATAAATTTGATGCTGGTACTGAGGTGCCGGTACCGTTTACAAAACCAGTAGTAGTACTGTACTCAATGCCGTAGGCAGTTATTGGCGAACAACCGGTAATGCTTATAGAGCCGGCGGCTGTTGCCGTTGTTGCAGCAACTGCCGAGCTTGCACCAGTAGTTATGCTCAGTGCGGTATTAACACCCGACCCCGTTGCCGGTACAAGAAGTGCTGCAGCAGTGCCGCCGCTTACACCAATATCTCCGTTATAAGATTGTACAACCGTTGGGTTGAATTTTACATAAATAATTTTTCCTGTAAAACCCGGGGCTGTATAAGAAAAGCTTAAGGTTGAAGTATAGGTTCCTCCAGCAGTTTCAGCATAGCTGAAACCGTTAAGCGCTGCAATATTAATATTACTGCCATCAAGATCATTACCATCAAGCGTAAAAGAATTTGGGCCAGCAGTTGTATTTATACATACGTTTCCAAAATCGGGTAATGCGCTGGTTATGGATAAGGTTGCTGCTCCGGCTGCAGCCCTTGTTACATTTACAGTATATGTTTTAGTGGTTACCGCATCTTGTGCTGTAACAATTGTTGTTATGGTATTTGATCCTACATTTAAAGTTATTGATCCAGATGGCGAACCGCTTGTAACCGGGTTTCCATTAACGGTAATGGTTGAATTTACATCGGCCGAAGTTGGTGTTACAGTAATGGAAGTAACGCCATTTGCAACACTTGCGGTATAGCTTGTTGTTGCTGCTGCAAAGGCTGGCGATAAAGCGCCGGAACTTAATATTAAATTGGACAGATTTGCATTAGATGATAGTAACGGAGAACCGGTAATTGAAATATCATCTACCGAAAAACTTGGCCGGCCACCGGCACCGCTAACATCTCTTTGTAACCATCTTAATTGTACCACCGGTTGGTTAACGCATGCAGCGGGAAGTGTAACAGTAACAGTAACAGGATTAATACTTGCTGTTCCGGTAGTATTTGCTGCCGCAAGATTATTTTGATAAGTGCTTCCGGTAATATTGGTAAAAGTGCCGGTAGTTCCAATTCGATACTGCATGCCTAATTCATTAATGCGTTCAGTAATCACCTGCCGCTGCGTGGCTGCCAAAAAACTAACTGCAATATTATTTAAAGCAGTAGTGTTTATCGACAAGCATATTGCTTTTATATTAGATCCTGTTGCAAGCACACCAATTTTTCCGTTCATGTCTCCTACAAAGCCTGATGTAGAAGCATTGGTAGTAGCAGTAAGCGCCTGATCTGCACTTGGCGCTGCAGTAGTAAAGCTGGTAGATAAAGCAGTTGTTCCAAAACCCCACCCCTGAATGCCCGCCGGGTATACAGTGGTACTTCCTGTAAAAGTGCTGAAGTTCTGGCTATAAGGTAATGCCTGGGGAGCCGGGTTTGTTTGAGAAAATAAAATTGAAATTTGCCCAACCAAAAGTAATAGCAATAAAATTTTAATCGTAAATGATTTTGTCATGCGACGTGTAGTTTAGTAGATTTTTTTGAACTTCCAAAACTAACTGCATTAATTAACTTAAGTCACTTTTATATGTAAAGATTTTATTAACACTTTGTCATCCTGTCAGCAATTAAAAGCTGGCATTTTGTTTGACTATTAGGTGTAAATATTAATATTCATTTATATGCAGAAAGGAAACATCAGGGTACAAACGGAAAATATTTTTCCAATCATTAAAAAATTTTTATACAGCGATCACGAAATTTTTATAAGAGAATTAGTGAGCAATGCTATTGATGCTACACAAAAATTAAAAACCCTTTCTTCCATTGGAGAAGCTAAAGGCGATTTGGGCGAATTAAGGATAGATGTAAAACTGGATACTGAAAAAAAGACACTCACCATAAGCGATCGTGGTGTAGGAATGACAGCAGCAGAAATTGATAAATATTTAAACCAGCTGGCCTTTAGTGGCGCCGAAGAATTTTTAGAAAAATACAAAGGGCAAAATGAAAATAATATCATTGGCCATTTTGGTTTGGGCTTTTACTCGGCTTTTATGGTAAGTGATAAAGTAGAAGTGTTTAGTAAAAGTTTTAAGGAAGATGCGCAGGCTGTAAGATGGGAATGCGACGGCAGCCCCGAATTTACTTTAGAAGAAGTGGAGAAGGAATGGCGGGGAACAGATATCGTATTACATATTAATGAAGAAAGCAAAGAGTTTTTAGATGGGTACCGCATTGAAGCAATATTGCAAAAGTTTTGCAGGTTTTTACCCGTGCCTATTTATTTTAAAAATGTTAGTGAAAAGCCAGCAACCGCTGAAGCCGAACCAAATGAAAAAGAAACTGAGGAAGAAAAAAGCGAAACTGTTGTGGAAGAAAAATCTATAAATAATCCCACACCCGCCTGGACAAAAAAACCTGCCGAATTAACTGATGAGGACTACATTAATTTTTATAAAGAATTATATCCTTACGGAGAAACACCATTATTCTGGATACATTTAAATGTAGATTATCCTTTTAACTTAACAGGTATTTTATATTTCCCTAAAATAAAACAGAGCTACGAAATACAAAAAGATAAAATTCAGTTATACAGCAACCAGGTTTTTGTTACCGATGAAGTAAAAGAAATTGTACCGGAATTTTTAATGCTGATGCATGGGGTTATCGACAGTCCGGATATACCGTTGAACGTTAGCCGCAGTTATTTACAGGGCGATCAGAATGTAAAACGGATCAGCAGCCACATTACAAAAAAAGTAGCCGATAAGCTGGAAGAGATTTTTAAAACCGACCGTAAACAGTTTGAAGAAAAATGGGAAAGCCTGGGCTTATTTGTTAAGT
>JAYURK010000208.1:0-8248 GCA_043756235.1 Ferruginibacter sp.
AGTGGCAGGTTTTGCTGATGGTGCATTTAATTTTATTGTCTTCAATTAATTTTTTTATACCGGCATAATCATCTTTAGCCAATAAGGTGTTCATATCATCTTCCAGCTTTAGTGCTGCTTGATACAACGAATTTTGAATAACTTCAATGTCCCCTGTTCCTCCAAAATGCATTTCATCAATTAAAACATCGCCTGTTTTACCATACTTGCTTTGGTAAGCTTGTTTTTTTAATTCCGATGCATGTGCTTCAATTAAATGATCCACCCGGTACCTTTTGTTACTGTCTTTATTATCAATCATCGGATCGCTAAAATTATCTACATGTCCGCTCGCCTTCCAGGTAAGTGGATGCATAAAAATTGCGGCGTCAATGCCCACAATATTCTCCTGCAGTTGCGTCATGCTCTTCCACCAGTAATCACGAATATTCTTTTTTAATTGTGCACCATTTTGTCCGTAATCGTACACGGCCGCCAGGCCATCATAAATTTCGCTGCTCTGAAAAATATAACCATACTCTTTACAATGGGCAATCAATGCCGCAAAATTGTTTGTTTCGTTTGCCATAACTGCAAATATAAACATTGCACAGCGGCCAATAAAATTAGCTGCGCTATTTTTATCCGCCGGATGCTGTGCATTGGCCGGGCAAAAACAGCAGCTATGTTCAGCATCGTTGTGTCACTCACTTGTACAAAAAAAGCTTTATTCAACTTTCACCAAAGCGTAGACAGAAAATTTAAATTCTTTCCGCTAACCCCGACGGCGGCTCCTTAGCCCCGTCGGCGGTTATACCAGCGTGCTCTTTTTATTTCCGCCAACCGCCGTCAGGGTTTTCAACCGCTGACGGGGTTTAGCATTCAGCTTTTTTATAAATGCTTCCAATAATACTTCGGGTTATCCAAAAAAGTTTTAGTAATCTTGTAGTGAATGGTTTCTTTAAAGTCAACTTTCTGCAGATAAAAAATTTAAGTTTAAATATTTTCCGCTAACCCCGTCGGCGGTTATAGTAGCGGTCTATTTTTATTAACGCCAACCGCCGTCGGGCCTGCCGGCAGGCAGAGTTTATAACCGCTGACGGGGTTTAGCATTTCGTTATTTTACAAATGCCTTAAATAATACTCCGGGTTATCTAAAAAAGTTTTAGTAATTCTGTAGTGGTCGGTTTCTTTAAAGTCAACTTTCTGCATAGCGTTTTCCTGAATTTCGTAAAGTACCGCATGAGGTATTCCCATTAAAATAGGAGAGTGTGTGGCAATAATAAATTGAGCATTTTTATTTTTTACTATTTCTACAATTAAAGATATAAGCGATAATTGTTTTAATGGAGAAAGTGCAGCTTCAGGTTCATCTAATAAAAAGATACCTTTATCACCAATTCGGGTTTGCAGTATTTTCAGGTACGCTTCTCCATGCGAAAATGCCTGCATATTTTCTCCATAATTTTTTCGCATTTCTCTTAAATTAAAATTCATGTTCTCACTCATTTTATTGATGATGCTGTCATCTACCACACCTTTTAGTTCACTTAAGTCGCCGGCAATTTTATTTCTTTCCTGCTCTACTCCATTTATAAAATCGCTAAAATCCTCTGCCCGGAAAAAGAAACCTCTGTTGGTTTCTCTTTTCCATTGAAGCTGTAAATAAGGCTGTAATAATTCGGCGGCTTCAAAACCCATTCGGTTGTTGGTTTTAATAAAACCACCAATCAGAGGCAGGTTTATTTTGTAAGCCAGCGCTTCCAGTAAAGTAGATTTACCGCTCCCGTTATCACCAACAAAAATATTTATGTTGCTAAATGTAATATCTTTTGCAAACTGTACTGCAGGTACATTAAAGGGAAAAGGATTTTGTTTGCCGGTATTGATGGATAATGAGTGAATGAATGGCATAAGGAATATTTTAAAGCAGCAATTTAAGCTGAATCTTTTTTAGCATATCTTAAACTTAGTGCGATTATAAAAATATTAATTAGCAAAGCAAGCGATAAAAAATAAAACCATCTTTTGTGGTTCCGGTCTATTTGTTTATACCTAAAAACATAGTCAATAATACTTTTATTGTTAATTTTAACTCCTATAATCCTGTTGTTTTTTGAAAAAAAATTCTTTGTATTTAATTTTTTTACGTCTTCTTTTAATATTTCTATTGCAACTGTATCACCGGGTTTATAATTTTCAAAATCAGGTATTGTGCTTGCATATTCATAATCAAATTCATCAAAGCGAAATGCTTTTTTGTAATTTTTAAAATGAAAATCGTAATACCAATACCCTCGCTTGCTACCTGCTTTTTTCTTTATTATTTTTCTTTCAAGAGTAAATTTTTTTTCTTCTATATCTTTTTGCTGAATAATGCTGCCAAATTGAATTTGAAAAAAGCTGATCATTAAAAAAAAGGAAATTGCGAAAAAAATTTCTATAAAAGGTTTTTGTTTAATGCGGCTTAGGGCAGGGAATTTTATTACCAAATTTTCTGATAAATTTTTTACAGCAATGTGCATTATGCCAACCAGGCTAAAAAAGAAAAACAATGCATATATAGAGAAAAAGACAAAGCCGGGCTCGGTTGACATCAATAAATAAAATGCGCTACAAGCTAAAGTTGCAACAAACCAAATCAGATATTGCCTGTTTTTTACTTTTGTTGCGGCTTCATAATGCAGCGAAAATTGTTTTTTACTTTGTTCATATGCCGTTGTTGCTTCTGCGTAGGACAAGTAAAATATGGCTGCTATTTCTTCAATTATTTGGTCAGGCGTTTGTAAAGGGTCGTCTTTTAATATTACAGCATACTCCGCTGCATATTGTATTCTCTCCGCTAAAGGCATTACGGCGTAATTCATTTAATGTATTGTTTTGCTGCCGAGCCTTACACAGCCGGCGGTTCCTCAACCGTTTTAATTACTGCTTTATGTTCGGGCTGCTGCTGAATAGATTTTACCGATTCCACTTCTATTTCCTGCACCCACACCGCATAATTATTTGGGTAAATGCGTGAGCCGGTTTGTACCGCAAAGGCATGTGTAAAAACTGCTCCAAAATATAATATCATGGCAGAATAATATACCCATAACAGCATAACAATTACCGAACCTGCAGTGCCATAACTGGAAGATAATTTGCTATGACCTAAATAATATCCAATTAAAAATTTACCAATCATAAAAAGTGCAGCGGTGGTAAAAGCGCCTGCCCTTACATGTTTCCATTGTATACGGGCATCGGGCAATACTTTAAATATCATGGCAAATAACAGAGCCGTAATACCAAAAGTAATCAGAAGGTTTACCACGTATACCATTATTACGGTAAGCTCCGGAAATAAATTGGTCAGGCGGTCCAGCAATGCATCCATCACACCATTAATTAACAATGAAACCAGTAATAAAAAACCCAGACTAACAACTATAGAAAATGACAGCAGCCGGTTGATAACCATTTTTAAAAAACCTCTTCCTTTTTTTGGTTTAGCTTTTAATTTCCATATATAATTTATAGAATCCTGAATTTCGCTGAACACACTGGTTGCACCAATCAATAATGTTACCACACCTACAATGGTAGCAAAATTGCTGCTACCCGATAATGCCGCACTGCGTATGGTTTCTTGTATTTGTAAAGCGGCATCACTGCCTACAAACCCGGCAATCTGGTGATACAATGTACCCTCAATGGCATCCCTGCGGTATAACAAATCGCTAACAGCAATTATAATTATCAACATGGCCGGTAAAGAAAAAACTGTATAAAAAGCCAGTGCAGCACTAAGCTTTAAAACATTATTATCAATAAAATCATTAAAGGATTGTTTTATAATTATCCAGATATCTTTCAGCGAAATTTTCATAACCTCATTTTAGTTTTTCGTTCTGCTGATGCCTTGTAGCATCACGTAAAGTTTTCTTCTCAAAATTCTGCTGCAGGGCTTCGGTTAAATTTACGCCTGTTTGGTTGGCCAGGCAAATTAACATCCAAAGTACATCAGCCATTTCATCGGCCAGCATTTTTCCTTTATCGCTTTCCTTAAAAGATTGATCGCCATATTGCCTCACCATCAGCCTGCTTAACTCACCCACTTCTTCCATTAATATGCCAAGGTTGGTGAGCTCACTAAAATATTTTACTCCAATAGTTTTTATCCATTGATCAACTTTTGTTTGTGCATCGGCTATTGTCATAGTAACACTAATTTATTTTTATAGATAACACGAATTTTAGGCACTAATTACACGAATTGGTGTAACAGTAATTATTAAAACACCACTCTTTTGGATGTGAATGATTTTTCGCCAAAATTGGCAATAATGCCGAGTTGCAAACCTGATGCTTTAAGGTAATTAATTGTTTGGGTTACGAAATTATTCACAATCATATATGAAGCTTTTAATTCCAAAATTATTAACTCATGAATAATAAAATCGGCATAGTAATGGTGAGGTAATATAATGTCTTTATACTGAATCTTAAATTCTTTTTCTCTTATAAAACCAATTTTCCTTTGTTTAAACTCATATTCAAGAGCGTCTTTATAAACAATTTCTTTAAACCCCATTCCAAGCTCTCTATGTATTTCCATGCATATTCCAACCAACTGATATGACTCCTCTTTTAAAATAATATCTGCCATAGTATTTGTGTTTTAATTTGTGTAATTCGTGAATTAAATTCGTGTTATAAAATTAGTCCTTGTTTTTAGTGTCAATAAAAAGGGTGATGGGGCCGTCATTTAAAAGCGAAACCTTCATATCTGTCCCAAAAATTCCCGTTTCAATTTTCTTGCCCAAATCTTTTTCTAACTGCACAATCATTTTTTCATACAATGGTATGGCCACTTCCGGCTTACTGGCTTTTATATAAGAAGGCCGGTTGCCTTTTTTTGTGGCAGCATGCAAGGTAAACTGGCTTACCAGTAAAATATCACCTGCAATATCTTTTACCGAAATATTGGGTACTTTATCATCGTTCGCAGAATCCTGTGGATCATCAAAAATGCGGAGGTTTACTATTTTGTTACTCAGCCATTCTATATCCGTGAAATTATCTGCATCTTCTATGCCAACTAAAACCAGCAATCCATTTTTAATTGCTGCTTTAATGTTGCCATCAATGGCAACACTGGCATGACTTACTCTTTGTATTACTGCCCTCATGCCGGCAGGTTTTGGAGTTCCGCATCCAGTGTAATTTCATTCATGGCAGCGTCTTGGGCATTAATACTTTCTACCACATAAGTATTGGTTATGCTATCATGCCAGCCCCTGGCGCCTGCACCTAAAAAACTAAGTGCTTCAAAAGGAATGAGGCGGCAAAAACTTCTGCCCAAAATTTGCGCAAAGCTGGGGCGCTGCCCCTGTTCATTTACTATGGTTGTGCCGCTGGCACATTTGCCAGCACTGGTATTAAAAATGCCTTCTAAAATAATATAGTAAATAAGTAAAAAAGGAATTTCAATTAAGAATATAAGGCCAAATTCCATCTTGGTTTCATAACCTGCAAAAATATTAAAAGAGGCCAGGTTTATCAGCAGTATATAAACAATCAACAGTCCATCAACCAGCCGGTTAGTAAAGCGCTGTCCTGCACTGGCAGAAAAAAATTCAGCCGTAGTTTCATTACCGTATTCAATAAAATTTAATTTGGGCGTTTTATCAAAAGATAATTTTCTTAACCCAATAATACTGCTTAAAAATAAAGATGCATTTATCAGCACTCCAACATAAAAAGTCCAGTTTAACTCAGGTGATAAATTTTGAGGGCCGTAAGTTTTTGAAAAAAATTGTATATACCAAAAAGCTAAAAAAGGGAAAGACATTATTTCTAAACACATCATTATCCTTAATAAATTACTGCGTTTAAATTGAGAGGTAATAAATATAACTAAGCCGGCAACACCTGCAAAGGTAGAAAGGTACCTGATAAAAAAACTAAATTGAAAACCATAGTTACTGAATTCGATAATGGACTTAAAAAACCAAAACAGGTTGTAAACATAACTTAACCCAAAAGCAGCAGCGATGATGGTGTAAATTTTTTTTGTATCCATACCAGTTGTTTTTTCATCAAAGAAAAAGATAAATTGTTTAAATAGCCCATATTTTAAAAATAAAACTGCTCATCTCAAAAAAACTACTTTGCTTTTTTTTCAAATTCAAAAAAACAGCCTGAAATCAACACCCTGAAATTTTATTGAAAAATCCAACATTTTAAACAAACATTTTTATAAAAAGATGGGGAAAAGTAAGCAAACGCAATACTGTATTGGGTCTGTAAAATTATCCACCAAATTTGTCCACAAGTGTTAATATTAAAAAGTTTGTTTGTTCACTTGTAACAAATATTTTCGTTGGCTTAACAATTACATAACCCACAATAAGCACTGTATATTATATGTCAACCAAAAAGCAAACCACAAAAGCGCTGCAGTTCAGCCGGCAGTTTACCAAAGCGGATGTAAGCCCATTCGATATGTTCGAATATGATTACCGCACTTCAGTTATTAAAAATCCTACAGGCGAAATAGTATTTCAGATGGATAATGTGGAAGTGCCGAAGCAGTGGAGCCAGATTGCTACAGATATTCTTGCACAAAAATATTTTAGAAAAGCAGGCGTACCACAACCCGATGGTACCACAGGAAGAGAAACAACAGTTAAACAGGTGGCCCACCGTATGGCACATTGCTGGCGGGTATGGGGCGAAAGATATAATTATTTTGCAACCCCCAACGATGCAGTAATTTTTTATGATGAACTGGTGTATTCTATTTTAAACCAGGCTTGCGTACCCAACAGTCCGCAATGGTTTAATACAGGTTTACACGAAGTGTATGGCATTACCGGTAAACCACAGGGCCATTATTATGTAGATGCGGTTGACGGACAATTAAAAAAATCGGCTAACGCTTACGAACGGCCGCAACCACATGCCTGTTTTATTTTAAGTGTAAATGACGATCTGGTAAACGAAGGCGGCATCATGGATCTTTGGGTACGTGAAGCAAGAATTTTTAAATATGGCAGCGGCGTGGGTACCAACTTCAGCAGCATTCGTGGCGAAGGCGAAAAATTAAGCGGCGGCGGCACACGCAGCGGTTTAATGAGTTTTTTAAAAATTGGAGACAGGGCTGCAGGCGCCATTAAAAGTGGCGGCACTACCAGGAGAGCTGCTAAAATGGTTTGTTTAGATCTTGACCATCCCGAAATTGTAGAATTTGTTACCTGGAAAACAAAAGAAGAAGATAAGGTGGCGGCTTTGATTGCTGCTGGTTATCCCAGCGATTATGAAGGCGAAGCTTATAAAACCGTAAGCGGACAAAATAGTAATAATTCTGTTCGTATACCTAATTCTTTCTTCACTGTTCTGGATGAAGACGGCGAATGGGAATTAAAAGGAAGAAGTGATGGCAGAACGATGAGAAAAATAAAAGCCAAAGAATTATGGGATAAAATAAATCATGCTGCATGGCGTTGTGCCGACCCCGGTACGCAGTATGATACTACCATTAATGAGTGGCATACATGCCCCGAAGGCGGACCAATAAGAGCCAGTAACCCCTGCAGTGAATACATGTTTTTAGATAATACGGCTTGTAACTTAGCAAGTGTTAACCTGCGTCAATTTTTTGAAGAAAGCACCAATACTTTTGATGTAAAAGGATTTGAACACACCTGCCGTTTATGGACGGTAGTATTGGAAGTATCTGTTTTAATGGCACAGTTTCCCAGTAAAGAAGTGGCGCAATTAAGTTACGATTACCGCACATTAGGTTTAGGCTTTGCAAACTTGGTCAGTATGTTAATGGTAAGTGGTATTGCATACGATAGCGAAGAAGCAAGAGGTATTGCAGGCGCCATTACCGCAATTATGACCGGTGTTGCTTATAGTACCTCTGCAGAGATGGCTGGTTTTTTAGGCGCCTTTGATAAGTACGAAGAAAATAAAATTCATATGTTACGGGTAATGCGTAACCACCGTGCCGCTGCATATGATGCACAGGATGCATTTGAAGGCATTCAAATAAAACCGCAGGGTATTAACGCAAAATATTGTCCGGATTATTTATTAAAAGCTGCAACTAAGGCCTGGGATGATGCCGTGCAAATGGGAGAAAAGTACGGTTACCGCAATGCACAAACTACTGTAATTGCACCCACAGGTACAATTGGTTTAGTAATGGACTGCGATACAACGGGCGTAGAACCTGATTTTGCTTTAGTGAAATTTAAAAAGTTAAGCGGCGGCGGTT
>JAYURK010000209.1:0-26357 GCA_043756235.1 Ferruginibacter sp.
AATAAATTCTTTGGGAGAAAATGGCTTATTAGTTCTTTTTCCAAGTGATTTTTTTTATTCAAAAGTAATCACAGTCCCCTAACTAATAAAACTGAGCCATACTTTGTTGGTATCATAATTTCTGAGGCTGTTCAGCAAATATAAAATTTTATCATTTCTTATAATCAGCTTATGGGTATTCATGTATTTTTCAACATGCTCTATGCCTTCTAAAACTATAATAGTATCTCCATTTATTGTATAGGGTTTTGTTATTATTGAACTACCTGCACTATCGCCAGCATTAATTTGTATACTCGAACTATCTAAAAGTTCTATGTTGCAATAGTCTGTGCCTTTTCTAAATTCGGCAGATAATAAAATATTATTCATTCGCCGCTGACTTTCCGCTACCGCCTGAGGATCTCTGTAACCAACCAAATCGATTTGTAAAAATAAATAGTAAGCGATACCTAAAAGGCAGCCTGCACCTATAAATAACACAACTAAGATTTTGATGGATTTATTCACTCTTGTTTTGATTTGTGAAAGTAATAGTATTAAGAAGAAATTGCAGATATAAATTTAAGGAGTTGTGTGAGAGCATTTTTATTTTTTTTCGCTTATATCTACGCTTATATAAACGTTCCTCAATGATTTACCTTTGAATGAAGCGTCGCCACTAACGTCAAATAGAATTACATGTGCTCGTCCTAAAAAAAACCGTTTCTATTTATCTTTCCCGAACTTCATGATATTTCAATTCCATTCAGGACAATCACACCTGAAAAACCCCTGTCTTAAACTCTGCCATCTCACTATTATTGTTAGCCGCAGCAATTCCTTCGGCAATAACTTTCCTGGTGGCGGCGGGGTCAATAATTTCGTCTACCCACAAGCGTGCAGCGGCGTAATAAGGGCTGGTTTGTTTATTGTAACGGTCAATAATGTTGTTCAATATTTTTTGTTCATCTTCTGGGGTAATTTCTTGTCCTTTACTTTTTAATGCCGCCACTTGTATTTGCAAAATAGTTTTAGCGGCTTGCTCGCCACCCATTACGGCAATTTTTGCGGTGGGCCAGGCATAAATAAAACGGGGGTCGTAAGCTTTGCCGCACATGGCATAATTACCGGCGCCGTAACTGTTGCCAATGATGATGGTAATTTTTGGTACTACAGAATTAGCAACTGCATTTACTAATTTAGCACCGTCTTTTATAATGCCGCTGTGTTCGCTGCGGCTGCCCACCATAAAACCGGTAACATCCTGTAAAAAAACTAAAGGAATTTTTTTCTGGTTGCAGTTCATAATAAATCTTGCGGCTTTATCGGCACTATCGTTATAAATTACGCCGCCCAATTGCATCTCACCTTTTTTGCTTTTTGTTATCAGGCGTTGGTTGGCCACAATGCCCACAGCCCATCCATCAATACGACCATAACCACATACAATTGTTTTGCCGTACTCCTGTTTAAATTCATCAAAGCTGTCGGCATCGGTAATGCATTCAATAATTTTTACCATGTCGTAAGGTTTGGTGTTGCCTTCGCTCATGATACCATAAATTTCTCCGGCTGCAGGTTTGGGTGCAATACTTTTTATCCTGTTAAAACCTGCGGTTTGTGGCTGGCCTAATTTGCTGAATATTTTTTTGATGTGATCCAGGCATTCCTGCTCGGTAGCAAATTTATAATCGGCAATGCCGCTGATGGCATTATGCGTTTCGGCACCACCTAAAGTTTCGTTGTCAATATCTTCTCCAATAGCGGCTTTAACCAGGTATGGCCCGGCAAGATAAATGGAACCATTGCCTTCAACCATCAAAGTTTCGTCGCTCATAATGGGCAGATAAGCGCCGCCTGCAACACATGCACCCATTACCGCAGCAATTTGCGTAATGCCCATGGCACTCATTTTAGCATTGTTGCGAAATACTCTTCCAAAATGTTCTTTGTCGGGAAAAATTTCATCCTGCATGGGCAGAAAAACTCCGGCACTATCCACCAGATAAATAATGGGTAATTTATTTTCCATAGAAATTTCCTGCATGCGTAAATTCTTTTTACCGGTAATGGGAAACCAGGCACCGGCCTTTACCGTTTGATCGTTGGCTACAATTATGCATTGCCTGCCGCTTACATAACCTATGCCGCTAACAGTTCCTCCAGCGGGGCAACCTCCCTGCTCTTCATACATTTCAAAACCGGCAAAGGCACCCAGCTCTATAAAAGATTTATCTGTATCGCACAAATAAGCAATGCGTTCTCGTGCGGTAAGTTTATTTCTTTCTTTTTGTTTGGCTGCTGCTTTTTTGCCGCCGCCTTCGTATATTTTTTCAAGATGCTGTTTAGTGCGGCTCCAGGCCATTTTTAAGGCGTCTTCGTTTTTGTTGAATTGTATGTCCATATAGTTAAAAATAGTTAGTGTAATTTTAAAAGATTAAAGTATGCAGTACATAGTTGAAAGTACAAAATTGAAGTGCTACTTTTGTGAAAGCGCTACCGGATAAAAGCTATTCACTTTGTACACTGTACTTTTAACTTTTCTTCAACCTTTCTAATAACAAAAATATGGGTATTGAAATTAACCGCATGGTAAAACAATTTGAGGATTTTTTGCAGTATAATATCATTGCAGAATGACCAAACGAAAAAAAGTGTAAACAAAAAAGAGTGGGGTAGTGCCCACTCTTTTCTTAAACATGATATGTAATTTATTTTACAAAAATACTATACGCAGACGCATCCTGTGAATTAGTAAAACCAGTTAAAGGTACTGCTATATTATTTTGAAAATATAAAGGAACAGTACTGCCACCGCCATTAATTTGATATGCATCACCTATAGTATAAACAATACCGGCTTTTACAAAAATATCGTACAAATCGGCACTGATGGAGCCAGCAGGATAATTAGTTAAAAGGTTTATGTTGTTATTTTTCCAATAGGTTGCATTTGATGAATACATACCCTGATTTTGTTGTGCCTGTGATCCTGCAACATAAACATCATTATTATCTACAAAAATACAATTGGTATAATAAGATGTGGAAGTTGCAGAAAATGCCATTGTTGTTTTAACACCGTTTTTCCAATACACACCAGTACTAGAGTTTTGATTATTATTACTTTCAGAACCTGTAACATATACATCTCCATTATTTATAAAAAGTCCCCATGCGTTGGCATGGGTAGAGTTTGCAGCATTTGAAAGAAAATTTATAACACCGTTTTTCCAATATAAAGCTCTGCTTGAATAAGCACCTGAACCAGGGTTATTGCGATCTACTGAACCGCATACGTAAACATCTCCATTAAAAACTTTTATACCTGTAGGATCTGCAAAGTCAAAAGTATCTTTAGGCAAAATAGTAGCTACTCCATTTTTCCATACTTTTGGCACACTGTTACTATTTCCAACCGCTTCAGTACCACATATATAAACATCCCCGTTATACACATCCATACTCCAAGCTTCCGCATATGTTGTGCCATTGGTTATATTGGTAAGCACGCCATTTTTCCATAGCTTAATGGTGCTAGCATTACCGGTATTTGTTGAGTCGTATTCGTCACCTAAAACATATACATCATTGTTATACACCAATGTTTTTACTGCATAAGCATATTTATTTCCATTTGCTGGATTATTTGTTAAAGTAGTTGCAACACCGTCTTTCCATAATACGGCATTGTTACCTATAACACCGGCAATATAAACGCCATTAGTATTTATGTTACTTCCGCAGGCTGTTATAGTATTTAGATTTACATTATTGCTAGCAGCTATGCCATTTGCAGTGCTGCTATAGGCCCCATTGGTAAGATCAACAGCATTGTAAGAGTAAGCAATATTACTGCCACCACAATGTATTAGGCTAAAGTTTACTAGACCATTGGCATTGGTATAAGCAATGGTACTTGTACCATTGGCTAGGCTAAGGCTTACATAACCATTAGTTACAGGCTGGTTGCTGCAATTTTTTACTGAGCCGGTAAAGGTTATTACCAGGTTGGCCGGTACGGTTACACTAATATTTCCTAACGAGGTATTGGCGGTATAGGGGCCAACGTTTTGGGTGTGCACCACGGTGTTACTATTACAGGCGGTACCTGCTATTACTTCAAGTTTCAGGTTTTCGTTTTTGGGTACATAACCAGATACGTAGCCGCTGTCGTTAGTATGATCGTAAGCAGATGTGTTGCTGGTTAAACTGGTAACTTTTACCAATGTATTGGCCAAGGGCAAATTATTAGCGCTGTTAATTAAACGCATATCTAAATTAATGAAGTTGCCGGGTACATCTACATTCCAAAAAGAAAACTTATTTACCTGTGCGGTATAGATATTACCAGTTTTTGTTGCAGTACCTTCTTCTCTCCAACGAGCTGTTGCTTCATCAAAATGCCATAATGGAATTGTGGCAGGAGCACCGGCTTGCAATGCAGCAGGAATAGGAAAACTAATGGCTGCCGTTTTTCCCGGGGCAATTTTTAAAGTATTGCCATTATCATCCTTTAACTCGGCACCAACCATGCCATAGCTTTTTAATAAATATTCGCCATTGCTGCTGTTTATTCCCCTTAAATCTCCGGGTACCACCAGTGGTAAATTGGGGGAGGTGGGGTCTATCCATGTTGAATATACTTTTACGTTTCCAGTGTATGCTGCACCACTGGCTGTTACAAAAGCATTAACCGGAAAGGTGATCACTGCGCCATTGCTGGTTACCGCACCACCTGCGGCTGCAGTAATGGTGCCGGTAACCGATTGTTTAATCAACTGAATTTTTACATAATTATTTTTACCGGCTTCGGTAACAAAGCTGCGTATGCCTTTAAAATATCCGGTCTTTGTTACACTAACATGTGCATTTGCTGCAGAAACATTTATATTTCTGAAACTAAAATTACCCATTGCATCGGTACTGGTAGTGTTAGTGCCAGCGGTTACTGTAACGCTGGATACAGGCTGATTGTTTTCATCAATTACCGACCCGCTAATTGTGGCAGAAACTTTTACCGCATCATTTGATATTGGCGGCGTTTCCAGTACAGGAGTTGGGTCTACAATAATATCATTGTTCCTTTTACAGCCAAATTGTACTAAAATAATAAAGGAAACAAAAAAGGCTGCCAATTTTAAGTGGGTGTTTTTAGGTACCATGTTTTAAGGGTTTTATTTTTATTACTATTAATAATTGATTTTAAAGTTTTTGTGCAACAGTAAGTTTTGTAATTTTATTAGGCGGGTAAATTGGTGTGATTATAAATTTTAATATTTTAGTTAACGGATTTATTTCAATCTTTGTTATTTGAAAGCCTAAGATATAAAAAATATTAATAACATTAAAAAATATTATACTTTATTTGATTATTGATAACAATATTATAATGGTGTGAGAAATGCTTTAAAAAAATTATTACCTGATTGATATAGTAACTTTATAATCACATCAAGTTGAACTTTTCTTTCAAACCTTTAAAAACATTCATATGGGTATTGAAATTAACCGCATGGTAAAACAATTTGAGGCTTTGCAGCACGGCGATTGCTGGATAGGTAATAATTTTAAAGAAACTTTGCATGGTGTAAATGCTAATACCGCAACCAAAACCATTTGGCAGGGTGGTAACAGCTGCTGGCATTTAACCGCACATTTAATTTACTGGCGCACCGCCGTGGTTAACCGGCTAACCGGCAGCAGTAATCCGCCACCTTTTAAAGATTTTTTATTACCCGAAGTATTGAACGAGGAAAACTGGAGACAAACCCTTCATGATTTTGAAGCAGCTTATCATGCTTTAAGAACTGCACTGCATAACATTAAAGACGATCAGCTGGATAAACCAACCGTAAATGAAAACCAAACCTATTACCAGTTAATAACAGGCTGTTTGCAACACGATGCTTATCACCTTGGCCAAATGATGCTTTTAAAAAAAGCATTTCAATAGTAAATTAAATTTTTTGCAGCGGCCACATTTTTTAACAGAAAATACTATTATTTTCACATAAATAATCATGCAACAAAGCAGCACTCTAAAACAACTTTCCGAAATTCTTCACATAAGTGTATCCACTGTTTCCAGGGCATTAAACAATCATCCCGATATATCGGAAGAAACTAAAAAAAAGGTGAGGGAACTGGCAGAAAAATTGGAGTACGAGCCTAACCGACATGCTATAGACCTGCGAAACAACACCAGTTATGTGCTGGGGATTTTAGTGCCACTGCTGGATGATTTTTTTTATGAATCATTTGCCGCAGCGGTTGAAGAGGATGCCAGGGAAACGGGGTATGCGGTTATCATCATGCAATCCCGGGAAAATAAAGATACCGAGGCTACTAATTTAAAACTTTTAAAAAGCAACCGTATTGCCGGTGTTTTTGTATCTAACACCGGAGAAACAGACGACATCTCTTTCTTTTTAAAATTACATAACTCCAAAGTGCCGGTTGTTTTTTTTGACAGGGTACCCGAACACGAGGGTTGCAATAAAGTTTGCTTTGCTGATAAAGAAGCAGCATCAATAGCGGCGGAAGCGCTTATTGCAAAAAAAAGAAAAAAAGTTTTGGCTATTTTCGGTCACCCCAAATTATCTACTTCTAAAAAAAGATACCAGGCTTTTACAGAAACATTTAAAACACTATCGCCGCAAACTGTAATTGATCATCATTTTGCTTTAAACATGCAGGAAGCAAAAACTATTACAGCGGCAGCATTAAAAAATAAACCATTGCCCGATGCCGTTTTTTGTATGAGCGACCTGATGTTAATGGGGGCCATGCAGGCCATTCATGAAAAGGGATTGAAAGTGCCCGACGAAATTGCAGTAGTATCTATCAGCAACGGTTTAATTCCCACATTGTATAATCCTAAAATAACTTATGTGGAAACCAGTGGCTACAAACTGGGCAAGCTTGCTTTTAAGCGAATGATGGAATGTTTAAATGGCAGCAGTTTTATACAGGAGTTAAAGGTTGATTCTGTTTTGGTGCCTGGCGGTTCGTTATAAAATTAAATAATCTCTGCTCTTATCGTTCATTACATGTTGCTTCCGCAATCACACATAATTATTGCAGGCAGGGTTCAATCTTTTTTACATGAATATAAATATTGGGTAATCAAACCAAATTAACGCATAATCATTTTTTTTGCCCAATAAAAAAATTACGGATTTTACATGTATTATAAAGCTACACAAAACCACAATTTTTTTTTCTTCCATTCGGTCTATTTCCATTTTCTTTAGTTTTTGTGTTGGTTTGTCTATTTTTTAAACCCAATCCTTTCCCTGTCCTCCCACTTTCTTTGAGCTGCTTTTTCATCCAGTAAATTTTCCATAGCATCGTAAATTTGGTTTAGCTGTGCATCATGTTCGCCCAGGCGTTCTTTTATTTCTTTCATTTGTTCTTTTAAATCGTTTTGGCGCAGCACTATTTTTTTAATTTCTACAAAAGCCCTCATAATTGCCACGTGCATGTAAATGGCTTTATCACTGTTTAACACACCGCTTAACATTGCAACGCCCTGTTCTGTAAAGGCATAGGGCATTAGGCTGGTATTACGTTTGCTTTGGTATGCGGTAACATTTTGTGACCCCTCTACCGCCATACTTTCCCATGCGGTAACAGATTGTGACCGGATAGTCTGCCATTCGGCAAGGCTAAGCCTGAACATAAAGTCGGCTGGAAAACGCTTTGGATTGCGCTTTACAGCTTGATTCAATGCTTTAGTAGGAACTTCATAAAGGGCGGCCAAATCAAAATCCAACATTACCCGTTCGCCCCGAATTTCATAAATCCTGTTTTGTATGCTTTGTATTATTTGCATGGATTATTTTTTACAATTCAATATTTATTTTATCAGTTGCATTTTGCTTCATTTTGGCGGCGGCTTTTACGTAGCGTTGTGTTTGCTCCATACTGGTATGGCCTAAAAGTTTAGATGCAGTTAGTACATCCACATCATTGTAAATTAAATTAGTGCCAAAAGAATGCCTTCCATTATGCCATGTAATTGCCTTACTTATACCAGCCCTTTAGCCCATCCCTTTAAAGTTTTATTTGCACCGTTGGCAGTTGGTAAGTCAAATATTTTTCAGTAGATGTTAGAGATTGTGCCAGTTGCATTTTTACGCTTTCTAAATGTAACATTCATTTGACTTAGGGTTGATTTTCTTTTTTTAAAAGTATGATATTTTGCAATAAATATGTACCTGAGGTAAAACAGAGGTACAGAAATTGAGAAAGTAACATTAAATTAAAGGAAACAAAAAGAAAGGGGTATCGCTGAAACCGTTGCTGCCATTGAGTTTACAGGCATAAAAAAACCAGCAAATTTGCTGGTTGAGGTGCCCACGAAAGGAATCGAACCTTCACACCCTTGCGAATGGCAGATTTTGAGTCTGCTGCGTCTACCAATTCCGCCACATGGGCCTGCTTGTTAAATAGTTAATTTGTTGATTAGTTTATTGGCAACTGTAATTGTATATCAACCAATAAACTAATTAACCAGTAAACCAAACCGGCTGCAATATTACGCTATCCGGCTAATCTGTCCAAAATACGTTGCAGGTATTTTTTTTTGTAATAATAATCTTTTACTTTAAGCAAATCTTCGTTGGTGGTTTCGCTGCTAAAATTTTCAATTATAAATTGTACAGGCTGGTAAATGGTTTCCTCAAGCTGGGCAATTTGCTTTGCCGAATTTTCATCAAGCCCTTCATTAAGCTCCATAACTTCCATTAAAAACTCCGGTGCCAATTGGTATTTTTCATCTTCTTGTAAAAGTCCTTTCAGTTGTAAAACATATTTTATAGTTTCATCAGCATTTTTTAAAATCTTCAGGGCTTTATTAGTTTGAGAAGATTTTTCCAGCGCCTCCTGTTGTTCATATTCTGTTGCCTGTGTAAAAAAATCGGGGTGAAATTTTTTTTGCAGTTCAAAATATTTTTTTGCAAGATTATTTTTATCAACAATTAAACTTACCGGTATATCAAACAGTTCAAAATAATTCATATGCCTGTAAAATTAGTAAGTGCATTTGATATACTGCATAAATAAATTTATTAAAAATGCTGCAGCAGCAGGTTGCTTATACAGGGGTAAGGCCAAATTAATTAACTTGCCTTAAAATAAAACGATTGATGCTGACTATTGGATTAATACGAGAAGGAAAAATTCCTGCTGATAACCGTGTGGCACTTACACCGGCGCAATGCAAATGGCTGCATAAAAATATCGCTGCAATTAAAGTGGTGGCACAGCACAGCGATGCAAGGTGTTTTACTGACCATGAATATGAAATGGCTGGCGTAGAAGTGGCGGAAGACATCAGCCATTGCGATATATTGATGGGTATTAAAGAAGTGCCTGCGGCACAATTAATAAAAGGTAAAACTTACCTGTTTTTTTCGCATACCAAAAAAGCGCAGGAGCATAACCAGCAATTGTTTGTTGCTATATTAACTAATAATTGTACCCTGATAGATTACGAATGTTTAACGCACGATGATGGGCAACGCATTTTAGGTTTTGGTTTTTTTGCAGGCATTGTAGGCGCACACAATGGCATGATGGCTTATGGAAAACGTACCGGTTTATTTAATTTAAACCGGGTGTACCAGCAAAAAGATTACCGCAATTTAATTCATACTTATTTTGGATTAAAATTACCCAAATTAAAAATTGCCGTTACCGGCAGCGGTAGGGTAGCTCACGGCGTTTTAGAGATTATGAATTTGATGGGCATTCATGAAGTAGAGCCTTTTGAATATTTGCATAAACAATTTGATTACCCGGTTTACGTAGATTTAAAAGGGCGTGATTTATACGAAAGAAAAGATGACGGTACTTACAACCGTGATGATTTTCATATGCACCCGGAACAATACAAATGTTCGTTTAGCCCCTTTGCAAAACAAACTGATATTTTAATGAATGGTATTTACTGGGATAAAAATATTGCGCCACTTTTTTCGGTACCCGAATTTCAATCGGAAGATTTTAGTATAAAAACAATAGCGGATATCACCAACGATTACCAGGGATCTATTGCTGTTAATATAGGCGACAGTACCATAGAAGACCCTGTTTATGGCGTTGATAGAAAATCACTTTTAATAACCGCACCTTACCTGAATGATTCGGTAGATATAATGGCCGTTGGAAATTTGCCTAACGAATTACCCCGTGATGCTTCACGGTATTTTGGTGAGCAACTAATAAAATTTGTATTGGAAGACCTGGTAAAAGGAGGCTCGCCCATTATTGAAAGAGCTACCATGATAAAGCACGGATTGTTAACGGAAACATATGCGTATTTGAAAGAGTATGCTGCAGGAAATTAGGAATTGGTAATTTTATTTTTCTAGAACTTATCTGCGAAATAAAAATTTACAAATGCAAATAATAATCTTTCAGCAGGGCTGTAAATTTTGCAGAATAATTTCCTTCTTCATTTTTTATTATTATTTCCTCTCGAATTGTTTCAATTTTTTTTGATGAAAAAATAAGCATTGCCCTAAAGTGTTTATGCGCTGGTGTTTGCTTTATAATAATTTTTTTAACAGGATAAAAATTCATCTTTTCTGCCCCGGCTTCAAAATAGTTGCTGCGGTGGTAAGGCAGCAAAACCGCAAAATTTCCATCAGTAGTTAAATGTGTATTAATACTGTGCAATAACTCCACCAGTGTTAACGAGGTATCATGCTTTGCTGAATTTTTTTTATCATCAGCTGATTTTAAATCGCTTTCAAAAAATGGTGGATTACTGATAATGAAATCATATTTCTTTTCCGGCTTAAAATTTAAAATGTCTTCATTAAAAATGGTAATTTTTTTATGCCAGGCACTTTGGGCAATATTTTCCTGCGCCTGTGTAAAAGCAATGTCATCAATTTCTACTGCATCAATGGCGGCAGTAGTTTTTTGCGCCAGCAATAAACTTAATAAGCCGGTGCCAGTACCAATATCTAAAATGTTTTTTACAGTATTTGTTTGCAGGTGGTGAGCAATGTATGCACCAAACAAACAGGCATCGGTACATACCTTCATGGCACAATCATCCTGCTGAATGGTAAATTTTTTAAATTGAAAATAATTATTTGCCACGCTTTTAAAAGTTTACCCGAATTTAATTGAGCATAGTTTTTGAAAAATAAATGACCCGGGCATTTACAGCAAAATAACCACAGCCCTAATTAATCCCATGCGGCTTTAGCACTGGGACTAACACTTAAATCGGCAAAATTATTATCTAAAAATTTATAATAGGCGGTTATGGCAATCATGGCTGCATTATCGGTGCAATATTCAAATGCCGGAATAAAAGTTTGCCAGTTCATTTCCTTACCCAGTTCGGTAAAGGATTTTCTTAACCCGCTGTTAGCGCTAACACCACCTGCCAAACAAATATTTGTAATGCCGGTTTCGGCAGCAGCTTTTTTTAATTTATTCAGCAAAATAGTTACAATACGGTTTTGTATTGCAGCACAAATATCATTAAGGTTTTCTGTAATAAATTTTTTTTGCGTTGCTTCATCAGCCAAAAATTCGGCTTTGTATAAATTACTGGTTCCGGCATTTTTTAAAAAATAAAGTATAGAAGTTTTTAATCCGCTGAAACTAAAATTTAATCCAGGTATTTGTGGTTCCGGAAACTTAAATCTTTCTGCATTGCCTGTTGCTGCATATTTGTCAACCAAGGGGCCGCCGGGATAAGGCAGGCCCAGTAATTTTGCAGATTTATCAAAAGCTTCGCCTGCGGCATCATCAATAGTTTGGCCAATTACTTTTAATTGAGATGGGGAACTGCACAATACAATTTGTGTATGGCCGCCACTAACCGTTAAGCATAAAAATGGGAAGGAAGGTTTTTTTTCTGGAATTAAATTTGCCAGTACATGCGCCTGCATATGATGTACCGCTATTAAAGGTTTATCCAACGCCAGCGATAATGATTTTGCAAATTGGGCACCTACCAGCAAAGAACCGATAAGGCCCGGCGATTGTGTAAATGCAATGGCATCTACCGCACTTAAAGGCATACCTGCAGTTTGCAATGCCCTGTGTACCACGGGTACAATATTTTGCATATGTGCCCTGCTGGCCAGCTCGGGTACCACACCACCATATTTTTCATGCACGGTTTGATTGGCCAGGTGATTGGATAAAATTTTTCCATCTAAACAAACCGCTGCAGAGGTATCATCACAACTGGATTCAATAGCCAGGATGCAGATACTTTTACCTTCATCCGCAACTGCAGCATTATCGTAAGTGTTCAACATAAACTCCATACTAATGGTGTTGTAAATTTTATCAAAGGTATGTTGTTGCGGAGTTTTGAAAAAATCATGCATTAATAAATCTTTTGAAAAAAAAATTGAATCAAAAAAGAGGGTGATAAAAATTTGTAGTTTTTGTTTTTTGGTTTAAACAACCTATTTTCAACTATCAACTAACTATTATGAAGAAAATTATTTTCGCTTGTTTTATTTTATTGGTGCATTTAAAAGGCACTGCACAAGATTTGAGTTATTATTTGCCTGATGATGTTACTTATAATAACGCCATTCCAAAGCCAAAAGATATTATTTTTCATGAAGTGGGAGAGTGGCATGTAACACACGACAGGCTGGTGAATTACATGAAAGCTATTGCAGCTGCAGCACCGGAAAGAGTTAAGCTGCAAACCATGGGCTTTACTTACGAAAGCAGGCCGCAAATTTTACTCACCATCACTTCCCCAAAAAATCACCTGCGGCTGGAAGAGATCAGGCAACAACATTTATTGTTGAGCGATCCTTCAAAATCGGCTTTGGTAAATATTGAAAATATGCCTGTAGTGGTTTGGATAGGGCATTCCATACACGGTAACGAACCCAGTGGAACTAATGCATCATTATTGAGCGCTTACTATTTAGCTGCCGCACAGGGAAAAAATATTGATGATCTTTTAGATCAGGTAGTAATACTTTTTGATCCTTCGTTTAACCCTGATGGTTTACAACGTTTTTCTACCTGGGCCAATCAGCATAAAAGTAAAAATTTAGTAACCGATGCTAACAGCAGAGAGTTTAATGAAGTATGGCCCGGCGGAAGATTTAATCATTACTGGTTTGATTTAAACAGGGATTGGTTGCCGGCAGTACATATAGAAAGCCAGAACCGCCTGCAATGGTTTCATCAATGGAAGCCCAATATTTTAACCGATCATCATGAGCAAACCAGCAATGCCACTTTCTTTTTTCAGCCCGGTGTACCATCAAGAGTAAACCCATTAACGCCTGAAAAAAACCAGGAGCTAACCGGTAAATTAGGTAAGTTTCATGCTAAAGCCCTGGATAAAATCGGGTCGCTTTATTTTACAAAAGAAAATTATGATGATTTTTATTATGGCAAAGGATCTACTTATCCTGACATTAATGGCGCTATAGGCATTTTGTTTGAGCAGGCCAGCAGCCGCGGCCATGCACAGGAAACCGTGAATGGTATTTTAAAATTTTCTGCAACAATAAAAAATCAGTTTGTAACAGCCCTGTCTACATTGGAGGGTGCAAAAAATTTACGTAAAGAGTTTTTAGAATGGCAGCGTACTTTTTATGCCAATGCCGTGCAGCAGGCTGCAAAGGCCAATGTACAGGCTTATGTTTTTGGAGACGCATCCGATAAAAATAAAACACAGCAATTTGTAACCATGCTGCTGCGCCACCAAATTGAAATTTATAAACCCAAAAATAATATTACAACAGGGGGAAAGATATTTACCCCTGCGGAAACATTTGTGGTACCCATGAACCAGCCTCAGTATAAATTATTACAAACAATTTTTGAGAAAACATTAAATTATAAAGACAGTTTATTTTATGATATTACCGCCTGGACAATGCCTTTGGCTTTTGGTTTACGCTACAGCGAAATACCAGCAGCACAATTCAGCAATACTATTTTAGGAGAAAAAGTAACTGCGGCAAATGTTGTAGCGGCAGCCGTAACCGCCGATAAAAGTAATTATGGCTATGTAATGGAGTGGAAAGAATTGCTTGCCCCAGCAGCATTATATGAGTTACAAAAAAATAATTTGATTACAAAAGTTGCAGCAGCAAAATTTGAATTGCCCATTAATGGTATTAATAAAAATTTTGAAGCCGGTACTATTTTTATTCCGGTGCACAACCAGCCGGTTGAGGCAGCGGCTTTGTTTAATTTGCTGCAGGGCATTGCGCAAAAACACAGCCTTACCATTCATGCATTGCAAACCGGCAGTGCGGTAAGCGGTATAGATATGGGCAGCAGAAAATTTGTGGCCCTTACAAAACCAGCTATCGCATTGATTACCGGTGCAGGTGTTTCTGCAACAGATGCAGGAGAAGTTTGGCATTTACTGGACCAGCGCATGAGTATTCCATCAACCCATTTGGAGCCAGCCATGTTTAACAGGATAGATTTAGGCAAGTACAATACTTTAATAATGGCTGCCGGTACCTACCCGGATTTGAATAAAGAAAAATTAAAATCATGGGTTAGCAGTGGTGGAAATTTAATTCTTTTAGAAGAAGCGGTGCAGTGGGCTTCAACCAATGGTATCAATACCGTTATTTTAAAAAAAGCAAAAGCACCTGTTGACAGCATTAAAAGAATGGCTTATGCCGAAGGCGAAGAAATAGATGGTGCACAACAAATGAACGGTGCCATTTTTGTTGCTGATGCCGACCTTACCCATCCGCTTGCATTTGGTTACAGCGAAAACGCAATAAGTTTATTTAAAGCCAACCGGGTGTTTATGGAGAAAAGTAAAAATCCATATGCCACGCCATTTTATTATAAAGAGAATGCTTTGCAAAGCGGCTGGTTAAGTAAAGAAAATAAAGAAGCGCTAAAAAATTCGGCGGCAGTTATTGTAAATACTTTGGGTAGTGGCAGAATAATTAATATAGATAACAATCCCAACTTTCGTGCATTCTGGCTGGGCGGAACAAAACTAATGATGAATGCCATTTTTTTTGGAAAAATAATTGAAGCAGAAAGAGGAAGGGTAGAAGAATAAATGATACTTTCTTTCTGAAATAATTTAAAAAATATGCTGGCAATTAAATCTGTAAACATTGAAATAAATAATGTTTACAGATTTATTGAGTTTGATTCAGTCTCTCTAGTGTTATGTCAACTTTGAAGCAGCGCATAAACCTCACAGGTTTTATAACGGTTTTCATAATACAAATTGGTTTAGATAAACCTGTGAGGTTTGACAGCAGGGGCTTGACATGACACTAGTTTTATTTTTTACAAAATCAACCTGAAAGCAAATGCCAGTGCATTAAATGGCGATCCGTTTAAATTGGTACTAAACTGAAATTGATCTGATTTACTCACTACATTATTTGGAGCCTTGTGTTTTGCAACAGCGTACTGTGCAGTAACCATATTAGGAATTAAAACTTCCAGCTGCAATTTGTTACAAACCTGGTAAGCAATACCCGGAGTTATTGATAATTGAAAACCCGATACATTATTTTCAGTATCATTACCTGCATTATCATTAATAGTTTGCCTGGTGCCGTAATAACCTGCCCCTGCTTCTCCAAAAAAGTAAAAGTTAGTACCTAAGTTTTTATACTTTCTGTAAAATAAACCTGCATTATAAAATTTCACATCGTTGTTATATGAATTGGGCCCTGATGTTGTTTTATTTTTATTACCACCATAGCCTGCCTTAATACCAATTACAGTGTTTTCCTTAATGGCTTTTCCAACGGAAAGGTTAAAGATTGTTGCATTATTTTTTTGAACGGTTTGCGAATTGTTGGTACCGTTATTATCGGAATATGCAACAGCAATTTGCCCGCCTAGTAACACCGCACCTTTTTTTATTTGTGCATTGGTTGTTGTATTTACTGCAATAGTGATCAGTAAAAGGGATAAAACTTTTCTCATAATGTTATGTTTTTTTACTTATGACAATTGTAAAATGGCTATTGATGTTAACAAAAGCCTAATTGCCAAATACCTGAAAATAAAAAAGCCTCTCATTACTGAAAGGCTTTTTGGTACCACGTACGGGAATCGAACCCGTGACTCCTCCGTGAAAGGGAGGCGTCTTAACCCCTTGACCAACGCGGCATCTTTTATTAAAGGAGGGCAAAGATAACGTACAGCATTTTTTCAGCCAAATATTTTAAGCATTTAAAGGGTAATTTTTTTTACAACGGTTGTTGTTAGTAAATCCAAACTTATTACCAGGCACTAAAACTTTAAAATAATACTGTTTTATATAACACACAAACAGTAATTTTGCAATCTCAAATAAAAAATTCAAATTTTAAATTACAGTTATGAGTACAGTTAAAGTTGCAATTAATGGTTTTGGACGTATTGGCCGTTTAGTGTTTCGCCAAATTTATAACATGCAGGGAATTGATGTTGTGGCCATAAACGATTTAACCAGTCCGGCAGTACTGGCGCATTTATTAAAATACGATAGTGCCCAGGGCCGTTTTGACCAAACTGTTACCCATACCGAAAATGCAATTGTGGTAAATGGCCACGAGGTAAAAATATATGCACAAAAAGATCCGGCACAAATTCCATGGGGCACACACGATGTGGATGTGGTGATTGAAAGCACCGGTTTTTTTACAGATAAAGATAAAGCTGCCGCACATATTACTGCTGGTGCAAAAAGAGTTGTAATATCGGCACCAGCCACTGGCGATTTAAAAACTGTAGTGTTTAATGTTAACCATGCTATTTTAGATGGCACCGAAACCATTATCAGCTGCGCCAGTTGTACAACCAACTGTTTAGCACCAATGGCAAAAGTGCTTGATGAAAAATATGGTATCATCACCGGATTAATGAGTACAATTCATGCTTACACCAACGATCAAAATACATTGGATGCACCACACCCCAAAGGCGATTTACGCAGGGCACGTGCAGCAGCACAAAACATTGTGCCTAACAGCACCGGCGCTGCAAAAGCAATTGGATTAGTGTTACCAAATTTAAAAGGTAAATTAGATGGCGGCGCACAAAGGGTTCCGGTAATTACCGGAAGTGTAACGGAGTTATATAGTGTGTTAGGCAAAGATGTAACTGCTGATGAAGTAAACGCCGCCATGAAAGCCGCCAGCAACGAAAGTTTTGGTTATAACGAAGATGAAATTGTAAGCAGCGATGTTATAGGAATTACATTCGGCAGTTTATTTGATGCCACACAAACCCGTGTTATAAAAACCGGCGACAAACAATTGGTAAAAACCGTTAGCTGGTACGATAATGAAATGAGTTATGTATCGCAGTTGGTGCGTACAGTTCAACATTTTGCTGGGTTGATAAAATAATCCCTATCTCCGCCCAGGCGGAGGAAATGGAGAAGATGAAAGATTATATTTTTAAATTATGAAAGTTGCCTCTTCGAGTTCCCTCTCTCCTGAGCTTGTCGAAAGATTGAGCGGGGCGGGGTGATGTTTTTTTTGGCCGGCCATAAAATCTTTTTTCAACTTCATTGGTTTGGCCTTAGGCGAGACACTCTTCAACATTAGTTCTTTGTTCAAATTATTTAAATTCAAGGCTTTCTTCTTATTAGAAAGCCTTGAATTTTAAAAGAGCTTCCTTCTAACTCCCTCTCTTTGGGAGAGGGGTGAGGTGAGGCTTTTTAAATTGTATCTTTATAATCTCAAAATAAAAGGTTATGGAAACAGAATTATTAAAGCGGATTACTATTATTCCAGGGTTAATGGGTGGCAAACCTACCATCCGGGGAATGAGATTTAAAGTTGCTGATGTTCTGGATTATCTTTCAAGTGGAATGACAGCAGAAGAGTTGCTGGAAGATTTCTCCTATCTTGAAATGGATGATATAAAAGCTGCATTATTATATGCTGCTAAAAAATTAAATCACCCGGTAATTTCTGTAAATCTTGATGCAGCCTGAAAATATCGAGTTTTGGATCGACCTCAACCTTCCACCAAAAATGGCTGCATGGATCAGGGAGGGTTTTAATGTTAACGCAAAGTCATTTGCAGAGTTGGGATACGATGTAACAGAAGATGTGGTAGTTTATAAAGCTGCTGCAAAAAATAACAACACCATTATTATTACCACTAAAGATGTTGACTTTATAAATTTACAAAATGATATAGGTCATCCCCCAAAAATTTTGTATCTCAATGTGGGTAATGTTTCTAACAGGCAACTTAAAGAAATTATCAGCAAGCATTTTAAAGAAGCACTTCAACTATTTATCACCACCAATAATATTTTAGTAGAAATTTCATTGTAACTTTCATGAGCAAATTTTCCACACACAACTTCGCCGGGCAAAAAGTATTGGTACGAGTAGACTTCAACGTACCGCTTGATGACAAATTTAATATTACAGACGATACCAGGATGTCAGCCACCATTCCTACCATAAAAAAAATATTAGCCGACGGTGGTAAAGTAATTTTAATGAGCCACTTCGGCAGGCCAAAAGGCGGCCCCGAAGAAAAATATTCCTTAAATCATTTGGTAAAACATTTGTACCAGCTCCTCAATTCAAATGCTGCTAACTCCCCTTTAGGGGATGGGGGTACCAAAGTTTTTTTTGCTGATGATTGTATTGGCACACAAGCAGGAATGACAGCCACCATGCTTCGCCCCGGCGAAGTGTTATTATTAGAAAATCTTCGTTTTTATAAGGAAGAAGAAGCAGGTGACGAAGCCTTTGCAGAAAAATTAAGTAAGCTGGGAGATGTTTATGTGAACGATGCATTTGGTACAGCACACCGTGCACATGCCAGCACTGCAGTGATAGCAAAGTTTTTTACGGCAGATAAAAAAATGTTTGGTCTTTTAATGGAAAGCGAAGTGCTGAGTGCAGAAAAAGTGTTGCACCAGGCCGAAAAACCTTTTACTGCAATAATTGGCGGTGCCAAAGTGAGTGATAAAATTTTGATCATCGAAAATTTATTACAAAGAGCAACCGATATTATTATAGGTGGCGGAATGGCGTACACTTTTTTAAAAGCCCGTGGCGGTAAAACAGGCAACTCACTTTGCGAAGATGATCGTTTGCAAACTGCACTGGATATTTTAGAAAAAGCCAAACAAAAAAATGTAAGCATTCATTTACCCGAAGATTCTGTAATTGCAGATAAGTTTGATGCCAATGCCAATACCGATGTTCGCCCAAGCGACGCCGTGCCCGATGGCTGGATGGGACTTGATATTGGCCCCAAAGCCACAGGGATTTTCAGTGAAGTAATAAAAAATTCCAGAACCATTTTATGGAACGGCCCCATGGGAGTTTTTGAAATGGAAAAATTTCAAAACGGTACAAAAGCAATTGCATTGGCTGTGGCAGATGCTACCGCAAATGGCGCTTTTAGTTTAGTGGGTGGCGGCGATAGTGTAGCTGCAGTAAACCAGTTTAACCTTGCCGATAAAGTAAGTTATGTAAGCACCGGCGGCGGCGCCATGCTGGAATATTTTGAAGGCAAAGTTTTACCCGGCATTGCGGCAATAAAAGATTAACAATAAAATGAGGTTACTTTTTTCTTTATAAAGAATTAATGATAGTGTTTAAATAAATATTACTTTTAACTACTTAACTTAAAAAAAATAAAACATGAAACGTTCAGGAATAATTATTTTAGTAATTGTTGGTATTCTGGTATTATGGGGAATCTCTGCACAAAGAGGTTTAGTAAACCAGGATGAAAATGTTAAAAAATCATGGAACAATGTACAGAGCGAATACCAAAAGCGTTCTGACCTTGTTGGCCAGTTAGTAGAAACTGTAAAGGGTGTTGCAAACTTTGAACAGAAAACTTTAACGGATGTTATCAATGCCCGCTCTAGAGCAACTTCTGTAAATATCAATGCTGAAAACCTTACACCTGAAAAAGTTGCTGAATTTCAAAAAGCACAGGAAGAATTAAAAGGCTCTTTAAGCCGTTTGTTGGTGGTTGCAGAACAATACCCACAGTTAAAAGCCACTGAAAATTTTACAAAATTACAAGGCCAGTTAGAAGGTATTGAGAACGACGTAAAAACTTCTCGTAATGCTTTTAACGAGTCGGTTAATACTTACAATGTAAAAGTGCGTTCATTTCCAGGAAACCTTATGGCCGGCATTTTAGGCTTTAAAGCTAAAGATGGTTTTAGGGCTGATGCCGGAACAGAAAAAGCTCCTGAAGTTAAGTTTTAATAAATATGGCAAACAAAACGGGAAAATCTTTATGGTTAACAGCGTTCATAATTGTTGCGCTGTTAGCCATTTTCTTTTATACCACTTATAATGGTTTAGTTAGCAAACAGGAAAACTTAACTAAAACATGGAATAATGTGCAAAGTGATTACCAGCGCAGGCTTGATCTTATCCCTAATTTAGTTAAGACTGTAAAAGCTTCATCGGATTACGAAAAAGAAACGCTGACTAAATTAATTGAAGCAAGATCGAAAGCTGCCGGATTAAATGTTACAGGAAACCCTACAATAGATAATTTTAAAAAAGCAGAAGAAGCAAATGGTGAAGTTGCAGTATCAGCTAACCGGGTTATTGCTGTTATTGAAAAGTATCCCGATTTAAAAACCACAAACAGTTTTATAAGATTGCAAGATCAGCTGATTGGTACAGAACGACGGATAAAATTTTCGAGAAAAGATTTTAATGAAGCAGTAATGGGATATAATAAATCGGTACGTTCTTTTCCCTCCAGTATTACCGCAGGCATATTTGGATTTAAAATTAAAGAAGGGTTTACAGCAGATATGGGAGCGGACAAAGCCCCCGAAATAAACTTTAATAAATAAAAAGCAGTGGCATTATTTCCTTTTTTTAAAAAGAAAAATTTATTATCAGATGCTGAAGAAGCACTGGTAGTAGAGGCTATACGCAAAGCTGAAAAAAATACCAGTGGCGAAGTAAGGGTGTATGTGGAAAGCCACTGCAGATTTGTGGATCCGGTGGAAAGAGCGATGGAAGTTTTTTATGGTTTAAAAATGAATGATACGGATGATCATAATGGCGTATTGATTTATGTGGCACTTAAGGACCGGCAGCTGGCGGTTTATGGCGATGCAGGAATTCACAAAAGGGTAGACAAAGATTATTGGCTTCATGCGGTACAGCAAATGTTGAAATATTTTAATAAGGAAGATCACGTTGCAGGTATTTGTGAAACAGTTTGTACTATTGGGAAAACACTTGAAAAGGAATTTCCTTACGATGCTAAAGATGATAAAAATGAATTGCCTGATGAAATTGTTTTTGGCAAATAATAACTAGCGTAATGAAATTTATTAAACATATATTTTTTTTACTTTCGGTATTTTTTATCGCATCGGTGCTTGGGCAAAATATCCCCGACCGCCCTAATCCTCCAAGATTAGTTAATGATAACCTGCAACTGCTTACCGCAGAGCAACAGCAAAGTCTTGAGCAAAAATTACTTGAGTTTGAAAAAAGAACATCTAACCAAATTGCAATACTTACTACCGATGATATGTCGGGCATGGATGCAGGTGATTATGCAGTGGAGATAGGAAAAAAATGGGGTGTAGGAAACCAGAATTTTAATAACGGGGTTGTTTTTTTAGTATACCGTAGTAAAGACAATCTAAAACGTAAAGTTTTTATTGCTTCAGGTATTGGTTTAGAAGGGGTGTTACCGGATTATACCGCTTCGGAAATTGTAAACAACGAAGTAATACCTTTTTTAAAGGGAGGTGATTTTTATCATGCATTAGATAACGGTGTTGATGGCATTATAAAAGCAACTGAAGGCAAGTACAAAGCACCAGCAGGTTATGGAAAAAAGAAAGGCCCTTCATTGTTTAAAATAATTTTTATCATCGTGCTCATAATAATTTTCCTGTCTATTTCTTCAAAAGGCGGTGGCGGCGGATCTTACATGAGCAGGCGTGGTTACCGTGGATTCAATGGTCCGATATTGTGGCCCGGTAGTGGCAGCGGCGGTGGCTGGGGCGGAAGTGGAAGCGCTGGTGGCGGAGGTGGTTTTGGTGGCTTCGGCGGCGGCGGATTTGGCGGTGGTGGTGCAGGCGGCGATTGGTAAACTCTTTTCATTTGTTTATTTATAGGATTCGCTTTTGCAAAATATTCATTTGCTCCATATTTTTATTGCAGTTTATTGCTATTTCCTGCAAAACAAAATCTAAATCCACACCTAAAAATATTGATGGGCAGTTGATTAACTGGGATTCGATTTTATCCAACTTCAAACATAATTTTAATGATACACTTCCCACTCCAAAAAACTATGTAAGCGATTATGATAACCTGTTTACAGCAAAGCAGGAAGACTCTTTAAACCGGCTGCTTAATTTATTTGAAAAACAAACTACCATTCAATTTGCCGTGGTAAGTTTTGATACGGCAACGGTTCAACATCACAATTTTGATGAATTAACTTTACAATTAGCCAATGCCTGGGGTGTAGGCGACAAGGATAAACACAATGGCATTTTAATGGGTATTTGTGCAGGCTATAAAAAAATCCGTATTCAAAATGGCAAGGGGATAGAAAAAATATTATCCAATGCGGCAACTAAAAATATAATCGACAGCATTATTATCCCTCATTATAAACAGGCCGATTATTTTGCAGGCACCTTACAAGGCGTAAATGCCATAATACAAAAGTTACAAAATTAATAAGCCGCTTTTTTTAGGCTTCACCCGTTAGCGTTAACCCTTTCCTAAAACTTTGTGGGTAAGTATTGCAAAATCTTGTTTTGTTGCTATCTTGCCACTATTAAAAGCATGTGTAATGAATAAGGTATCGGTTGCAATTAATATTATTTTGCTGGTGGCTGTGGGTTATTTGTATTATCATAATTTTTCTTCTAAAAAAAATGTAAGTACACTTATCGCTAATACAGTTACCACTAAGCCAGACGGCAGCTTTATTAATTATCAAAAAATTGCTTATGTTGAACTGGACTCTTTAAATGAGAACCTGATTTACTTTAAGCAGCAACGCAAAATTCTGGAACAAAAAAAGAAAGTGGTAGAAGATAAAATCAGTAACGATTACAGCCAGCTGGAAGCACGGCAAAATGAGTTCTTTAAAAAAAATCCAAATGCCAGCCCCGAAGAAGTACAGCACCTAAGGGCTCAGCTGGCGCAGGGGCAACAGCAAATTGAGGAAGATAAACAAAAACAATCGCAATCGTTAAATGCACAAAGTTTTGAATTGATGGAAGGCATTCAAACCAAATTAAGAAAATTTTTAGCAGAATATAATAAAGAAAAAAAATACCAGTATATACTTACTACCGGTAGCGGACTGGATTATTTAATTTATAAAGACACTACGCTGGACATTACCAAAGATGTAATTAATGGCATGAATAAAATAATGAAACCGGGCGCTAATAATAATCCAATCCAATAAATTTATTTATCTTGTTCCGGTATATAAAACCGGAAATTTATGCCAGATCAATCTGCTGAATCATTACCACAACCGTTAATACCTACCACTTTTAAACCCACACTTGGTTTATTTGATGCAACAATGATAGTAGCCGGAAGCATGATAGGTTCCGGTATTTTTATTGTAAGTGCCGATATTACCCGAAACGTAGGCAGCGCCGGTTGGCTGATTGCAGTATGGTTAATTACCGGGTTTATGACGCTGACTGCAGCCTTAAGTTATGGTGAATTAAGCGCAATGTTTCCTAAAGCAGGCGGACAATACGTTTATTTGAAAGAAGCTTTTAATCCGTTGGCTGGTTTTTTATATGGCTGGAGTTTTTTTGCAGTAATACAAACGGCAACTATTGCAGCGGTGGGGGTGGCCTTCAGTAAATTTGCGGCTTATTTAATTCCTGCACTTAGCGAAAAAAATATAATTGCTGACCTTGGTTTTATAACTATATCAGCAGCACAAATTGTTGCAATTATTTTAATCATTTTTCTTACCTATATAAATACAAAAGGAATAGAAGGCGGAAAATTAATTCAGCGGATTTTTACTTCTGCAAAATTGCTGGCCTTGTTTGGATTAATATTTTTTGGATTCTTTTTAGCTAAACAAAGTTTTTGGACAGAAAACTGGCAAACTGGATTAAACGCAGTGCAACTTGAAAAAGATACTGCCGGAAATTTTATTGCCAATGGCAGCTGGTTGCCAATTGGTGGCGCCGCTTTAGTAGGTGCAATTGCTGCAGCCATGGTGGGCTCTATTTTCAGCAGCGATGCATGGAATAACGTAACTTTTATTGCAGGAGAAATAAAAAATCCTAAAAAAAATATAGGGCTCAGTTTATTTTTAGGCACCTTGATAGTGACAGTAATTTATGTGTGTGCTAATTTAATGTATTTGAATGTGCTTCCGCTGCAGGCAATTTCACATGCCGAAAACGACAGGGTTGCAGTTGCCGCTTCTAAAGGAATTTTTGGTGATGCCGGTACTTATGTAATTGCGGTGCTGATAATGGTTTCTACTTTTGGGTGTAACAACGGGTTAATTTTATCAGGTGCCAGGGTATATAATACAATGGCTAAGGATGGTTTATTTTTTAAAAAAGCAGCCACGTTAAATAAAAATTCAGTACCTGAATTTGCTTTATGGATTCAATGTTTAGTAGCAGGTTTACTTTGCCTTAGTGGTAAATATGGCGACTTGCTGGATATGATTTCTTTTGTAGCCGTAATGTTTTATGTACTCACTATTGCAGGAATTTTTATCTTAAGAAAAAAACAACCCAATATTGAAAGACCTTACAAAGCTTTTGGTTACCCTGTATTGCCTGCGTTATATATTTTATTGGGCCTTGCTTTTTGTATTGCGTTAATTATTTATAAACCACAGTTTACCTGGCCTGGTTTAATCATTACTTTAATTGGTATCCCGATTTATTATATTGCCGTTGCCAACCGTAAATCTAAAATCTAATATCTAAAATTTGCAATTGAGTATGGATTTCGAAAAACTATTTCAGCAGTTCTCCCAAATAAAAGTTGCCGTAATTGGCGATGTAATGCTGGATACTTATTGGTGGGGAAAAGTAGATCGTATTTCTCCAGAAGCACCCGTGCCGGTGGTAGCAGTAAGCAAAAAAGAACAGCGCATTGGCGGTGCAGGTAATGTGGCACTCAATTTACAATCGTTGGGTGCAGCCGTAAGTGTAATAAGTGTATTGGGTAAAGATGATGATGGAGAACAATTAACTAAATTATTTGCAAACAATAATATCAACACAAAATATTTGGTGTACAGCCAGCAAAGAATTACCACCAATAAAATTCGTATCATAAGCCGCAACCAGCACATGATGCGGTTGGATGCCGAATTAACAAGCGATATTATTTCAGCCGACGAAGAAAAATTAATTGCTGCTTTAGAAAATTTTATTGCAACAGAAAACCCCGATGTAATTGTGCTGGAAGATTACAACAAAGGTGTACTGACAGCAAATGTGATCGGAAAAATTATCAGTCTCTGCAAAAAAAATAATATCATAACCACGGTAGACCCCAAGCGGAAAAACTTTTTTGCTTACAAAGGTGTTGATGTTTTTAAACCTAATTTAAAAGAAGTAAAAGATGGCCTTAATCTTTTAACGGATGAAGTAAATGAAAATATTTTAAAAGATATTCATCTGCAGTTGCACCAAAAATTGCAGCACAAAATTTCTTTTATCACACTTTCTGAAAAAGGGGTTTTTTATAATGATGAAAAAGCTGCTGCTGTTATTCCCACACACATACGCAGTGTGGCCGATGTTAGCGGCGCCGGAGATACTGTTATTGCTGTAGCCTCTTTAGTGTATGCCGCTACTAAAAATGTAACCCTAATGGCCGATGTAGCCAACATAGCAGGTGGCCTTGTTTGCGAAGAAGTGGGTACCGTTGCAATTGATAAAAATAAATTGCTGGAAGAATGTAAAAAATTATTGAGTTAAATTTTATGTTCTCTTTCTTCTTTTAACCTTTGTTTTTTTTCTGCAAGCGCTAACAACCTGCTTAAATTTACAAACAACTCAAAAAATATTTTTACCAGCACAAAAATCAGGATGAAAATTTTGCCTGCTCCAAAAACTAAAAAAAAGCTTCCGGCAATTACCACAAACTGCTGTACAAAAATTCTTAAATAGGGTTCAAACATTTGCCTGCCTAAACTTATTTTTTTATAAGCTCCATCATTAAAAAATTCAAAAAAACTTTGTGCAGTATAATAAGCAATAAACAGCAGCAGCATTAATTTGCCCTCGTTGCCTAATAGAGCTGGAATGCTGGCGTAATTCATTATTAAATCGTATCCCCTCCACCAACCCCATCATTTGCTATTCAACAAAGTTGTATAATTTTGTGGCAGCAATTGTTCTATATCATTTATCTTATGGTCGTTGA
>JAYURK010000210.1:0-26298 GCA_043756235.1 Ferruginibacter sp.
CCTTATATTTGCAGCCCAATTGAGGTCCGGTAGCTCAGCTGGATAGAGCATCAGCCTTCTAAGCTGAGGGTCATTGGTTCGAATCCAATCCGGATCACAAAAAAGGTTGCCCTTGAATAGAGCAGCCTTTTTTAATTTCGCCAGCGGGATAGTACATCCCGATTGCTTATCGGAAGGATCATTGGTTAGAATACAACTTGGATCACAAAAAAAGGACAAACTGATTCATCAATGTTTGTCCTTTTTTTTTATCAGAAATTATTTATTTTTCTTCAGCGGCCCTTACTATGCCCAACTCCAGCCCCCTTATTTCTGCCAGCCCTTTTAAACGGCCAATGGCGGAGTAACCGGGATTGGTAATTTTATTTAAATCGTCCAGCATCTGGTGTCCATGATCGGGACGAAAAGGGAGAGAAATTTTTCTATCCTGTTGCAGTTGTACAATTTCTTTTACAACAGCATACATATCATTATCGCCACCTAAATGATCGGCCTCAAAAAAATTGCCTTCGGCATCTTTTTTTACATTACGCAAATGGATGAAATGTATTTTATCACCCAATGCTTTTACCATGGCTGGCAAATCATTTTGCGCCGATGCCCCTAACGATCCGGTACAAAAACAAACACCGTTGGCATTGTTATCCACTTTATCTAAAAAATATTTAAAGTCACTGTAGGCACTTACCACTCTTGGTAAACCTAGGATAGGAAAAGGCGGATCGTCGGGATGTATGGCCAATTTTACATTGAACTCCATTGCCGTTTCGCTTATCTCTTTTTGAAAATAGCAAAGGTTATCCCTTAAAGCACCTGCATCAATATCGCTGTACGACTCCAATTTTTTCAGCATATCATCCGTAGTATATTTTTCTTCTCCGGGAATGCCAAACATTACCACACCGGCAAGTGCTTCTAATTCTTTAGCTGTATATTTTTTATACCTTTCTTCTGCCTGTTGTACAATTGATGCTGCATAAGATGCCGCAGCATTTTTTCTTTTTAAAATAAAAATATCAAATACTGCAAGATCAACCCAGTTAAAATAAAGTGCCAGCGCACCATTGGGCATTTTATAATTTAAGGAAGTTCTTGTCCAATCATTTACCGGCATAAAATTATAAGTAATAACCGGTATGCCACAGGCCGCCACATTGCGTATGGAAGTTTTATATTTTTCAATATAATCTTTGTAATTTCCGGTACGTGTTTTTATACTTTCATGTACGGTAATACTTTCCACCACCGACCAGGTGAGGCCCATATTTTCTACAATAGCTTTTCTTTTTAAAATTTCGGCAACCGGCCATACTTCCCCATGTGGCACGTGGTGTAATGCTGTAACCACGCCTGTTGCGCCGGTTTGCTTTACATCCTGTAAACTTACCGGGTCGTTAGGGCCAAACCACCGCCAAGTTTGTTCCATTGTATACATAAGAAGGTTTAATTTTTGGGGAAGTTAATTTTTATTTTAAAACTATTAGATTGTTTTGTTGAATTAAGTGCAGAATTTTATTGTAAAGCCCGCTACTTTTTAAAAGGATCCATTTTATACAGCAGGAGGCACAATTTATATTGATAAAATTTAGGCAACTAATTATTGGTGCACGGCAGTTTGTAAATTAAGGATGAAAAAAATGTTGTTCCCATTTTATTTATAAAAAACGAATTATCAACCCATCGCCTCATCATTAAAGTAAACAATAATTAAGCAGAGATATTTAGATAAACCGGTTAATAATATTTTCAAAATATTCCTGCTTGCCGCTTTTCATTTCAGGTTCGCCTTTTTCAATAGCATATGCTCTTAAATCTTCCAGCGATAATTTTCCTTCTTCAAAATCTTTACCTTTTCCGCCGTCAAAACTTTCGTAACGTGCAGTTCTTAATTTATTAAATTCAGATTTTTGTAAAACCGCATCGGCTGTAATTAATGCTCTGGCAAAAACATCTATACCGCCAATATGTGCATGAAATAAATCGGCAGCATCAGTACTGTTCCGCCTGATCTTTGCATCAAAATTTATACCGCCGCCTTTAAAACCACCGGCTTGCAACAATACCAGCATGCATTCTGTTATCTCGTTAATATCATTCGGAAACTGGTCTGTATCCCAGCCGTTCTGGTAATCGCCGCGGTTAGCATCCATACTGCCCATCAAACCTGCATCCACAGCCACCTGCATTTCATGCTGCATAGTATGGCCTGCAAGTGTGGCATGGTTTACCTCTATGTTTAAACTAAAATCATTTATCAAATCGTACTGGCGTAAAAAACCAATTACTGTTTCGCAATCATAGTCGTACTGATGTTTGCTGGGCTCACAAGGTTTAGGTTCAATAAAAAACTGTCCTTTAAAACCATTTTTTCTGCCGTAATCTTTTGCAGTGTGTAAAAATTTTGCAAGATGTTCTTTCTCTCTTTTCATGTTTGTGTTTAACAAACTCATGTAACCTTCTCGACCTCCCCAAAAAACATAATTTGCGCCGCCTAATTCAATAGTTGCATCAAGCGCTGCTTTTACCTGTGCGCCTGCATGGGCCAGCACATGAAAATCTGGATTGGTGCTGGCGCCATTCATATACCTTTTATTAGAAAATAAATTAGCAGTGCCCCATAATAATTTTACGCCGCTTGCCTGTTGTTTTTCTTTAAAATATGAAGTAATGGCTTGTAAACGTTTTTCATTTTCATTAATATCATTGGTATAATCCACTGCATCCACATCGTGAAAACAATAATACGGCAAGCCCAGTTTTGTTATAAATTCAAACGCTGCATCGGCTTTGTCTTTTGCTCTTTCCACTGCATCCGTTTTTTGGTTCCAGCCAAATAAGTGTGTGGGCTCACCAAACGGATCGGCGCCGCTGCCGCAGAAGCTGTGCCAGTAAGCGCAGGCAAAACGTAACCATTCTTTCATAGATTTTCCGGCAACAATTTTATTTTCATCGTACCACCTGTAAGCAAGTGGATTGTCCGTTTCCCTGCCTTCAAATTTAATTTGGCCTATGTTTTTAAAATACGCTGTTGCCCCGGTTACTATTGACATGCTTTGAGGATTTTATGATTAAAAATTATTGTAAACTATTAATAAAAAATTTATACCATTTTAAAAATAATAACATCTTTGTATTGTAGTAATTTTAAAACGGCTGCACTTGTAAATTTTTGCAAGTAAAATTATTCTTTATAGCTGGTTTTTTACAACCGTTATTTAAAAAAATAAATATGCTATCTTATTACTTTTTGGGTATTTTGCAGTTAAATATTGCTAAAATAGAAGTTACATAGCCAATAACCAAAGTATTTGGGTGCCCAGCAAAATTGAAAATTGATAATTTGGTTTGAAATAAATTATTTGAAATGAGAAAAATGTATGAAAACAATTATTCAAAAAATACTTTTGGAGGAGCAAAATTCTTTTGCCTGCAGAAAGTACCGTACCCCACAATTTGAAACCAACTGGCATAAGCATGAAGAATGCGAATTAATTGTAATTACCGAAGGGCATGGCACTGCATTAATTGGAGATTATATTGGAGATTATAAAAAAGGAGATGTTTTTTTTCTGGCTTCCAACCTTCCGCACTGGTTTCGTAAATCCGATCATAAAATGATAGGCAGCGCCATAGTAGTGCATTTTTTAAAAAATTTTTGGGGCAATTCTTTTTTGCAGTTACCCGAAATGAAAAAAATAGTTCAGTTGCTGGAAGGCGAGCCCAACGGATTACAGTTACACCGGTCATTACAAAAAAATATAGCCGTAAAAATTGAAGAAATTGAAAAGGCCAGCGGCCTGCAACGCATACAATTGCTGCTGGAAAGTTTGCAGCAAATGAGCCTCTCTAAACAATTTACTGTAATCACAAAATCTTTTGATACGGATGCTGGCCACAAAGAAAATACTGCCCTGGAAAAAATATTTACTTATTCTTTTAAACACTTTCTGGAACCGGTTACCTTAAAAGAAGTGGCGGGTATAGTTAATATGAGCATCCCTACTTTTTGCCGTTTTTTTAAACGTAACATTAAAAAAAGCTATTTTGATTTTTTAAAAGAACTGCGTATTGGCCATGCCTGCAAATTGTTACGGGAAAGTAATGAATCCATTTTAGATATTTGTTACACCAGCGGTTACAACAGTTGGGCTCATTTTAGCAAACAATTTAAAAACGTAAAATGCATCACGCCAAATCAATTTCGCAAACAATTTAAAACAGAAGAATAAAAACATTTTTAATACCTGCAGAGTTTTGTTATCAAATTTAAAAATAAAACACTTTTTACAATTGCAGGCAGGCCGCCATCATTTTGTAATGATTACATTTGTAAAGAATATTACAGGTAAATAAATAAAATTGATGCCATTTTTGTTATCCATAAAAAAAAATTCTTTTTTAATTGCTGTATTTATTTTTTTAAACTTTACAGCTTTTAATACTGCTGCCCAATTGTGTACCGGCAGTTTAGGCGATGCTGTAGTAAATGTAACATTTGGATCAGGCGCTGGCAACAATACAGGATATACACCCACTAACGCTTACACCTACACCAGTTCCAGCTGCCCCAACGACGGTTTTTATACAATAACAAACCGAACAAGCGGCTGCTTTGGAAATTCGTGGATAACGGTAAATGCCGACCATACCGGCAACGGCGCTTTTATGTTAGTGAATGCTTCTTTTGCACCCGGCGATTTTTTAGTTACCACTGTTACCGACCTTTGCCCTAATACTACTTATGAATTTGCAGCGTGGATGATGAATGTAATGGCCCGCAGTGGTATTAAACCCAACATCACTTTTACTATCGAATCTACCACCGGTGTAGTTCTGCAAACATTTTCTACCGGAGACATTCCAGAAACTTTTTCGGCTGTATGGAAACAATATGGATTTTTTTTTACCACGCCTCCTGCAAATGCAACTATCGTTTTGCGCATGACTAATAATGCACCCGGTGGCAATGGAAATGATATTGCACTGGATGATATTACCTTCAGGCCCTGCAGTGCAGTAAAATTAAATGCCGCCAACGACGCTAACAATGATACTGTAAATATTTGCGAAGAAAACAACAACACTTATAATTTTAGTGCTACAGTATCGTCGGGATTTATTGCGCCTTTTTATAATTGGCAAATCAGTATGGACTCTGGTAAATTATGGAAAGATATTGCCGGAGCCAATAACCTTGGTTATACCCGAATGCCAACCGGTGCAGGTGCATATTGGTACCGGCTCAGTGCTTCTGAAATTCCGGCAAAAGATATTGCTGCCTGCCGGATTGCATCAAATATCATTGCTGTAAACGTATTTGCAAAACCAATTGTAAATGCTGGTGCCGACAGAATTGCCATTAGCGGAGATACTATTATGTTGAATGGAAATGTAACGGGTGCACAAACTCAATTTTATTGGGATCCGCCGGAAGGGCTTAGCAATATTGCTATTGCTGACCCGGTTGCTTTACTGCAGACTGATAAAAAATACATCCTGTATGCAACAACACTTTATGGATGCACCAACCAGGACGAGGTATTTATAAAAGTGGTAGCAAATATTTTTATTCCAAATAGTTTTACACCAAATAATGATGGCAAAAACGACAGGTGGCGTATACCTTTTTTAGATCCACTATTTGGTGCTTCCGTACAAGTTTACAATCGCTTTGGACAGCGGGTTTATTATGCAAAAGAAATTTACACCGATTGGGACGGCACTTATAAAAATATTCCTCAACCTGGTGGTGTTTATGTTTATTACATCAATTTTAAAAATAACCGAAAACCTTTAAAAGGAAATATTACTTTGATACGTTGATATTGAAAGCGGTTGCTGATTTCTAAAAAACATTATAAAGGTTTATTTATATTCTCTAAAATAAAAAAGACCAGCTCAAAGATAATTTTTCGTTTCACAGCCATTGTAATCATGTTGTAAACCTCATTACTACAGCCGGAAAAACAACATCACTATCTTTTTACAACCGCCGTACTGGATACCACTTTTATCACCAAAAATTTAAAATATTTTTATGCATTAATAAAGTAACTGTTGTAAGATGTTTGTAAATGACCTTTGCAACTGTTTTATATGTGCAAGCTTTTGTATTTTTATATAAATCTGCAAATAATGGAAGTAAAAATAGAGCCCAGCTGGCGGGAAGTTTTAAAAAATGAATTTACAAAAACCTATTTTCAGCAGGTGGTTACATTTTTAAAAACCGAAAAGGCTGCAGGTAAAATTATTTATCCGCCCGGCCCATTAATTTTTAATGCCTTTAATCAAACGCCGTTCACAAAATTAAAAGTGGTTATACTGGGGCAAGATCCTTACCATGGCCCGGGCCAGGCACATGGGTTAAGCTTTTCGGTTCCCAATGGTATTAAGCCGCCACCATCACTTGTAAATATTTTTAAAGAAATACAAACTGATATTGGTGTGGCTATGCCTTTGCAATATGGTAACCTTACCCGATGGGCAGAGCAGGGCGTACTTTTATTAAATGCGGCATTAACCGTAAGAGCTAACGAACCCTTCAGCCATGCAAAATTTGGCTGGGCCGATTTTACCGATGGAGTAATTCAAAAAATATCCGACGAAAAAAAAGGCATCATATTTTTATTGTGGGGTAAGTTTGCACAGGAAAAACAAGTACTGATCGACGAAACAAAACATGTGGTTTTAAAAGCTGCACACCCCTCTCCTTTTAGTGCAGATAAAGGATTTTACGGATGCAAACATTTTTCAAAAACAAATGAACTGCTGGTTAAGCAGGGCGAAGCCCCCATCGACTGGAAATTATTAACTCCTTAAAAATACCGATAAAAAAAATGAACGTAGAAAATGCAAATAAAAAAGTGGCGGTGCCGGACAATGCAGTAAAAAATATTTTTGCCAGGGTTTGGGCGTTGTGGGGTTTAATAAGTTTTATAACCACCTTCTTAATAATTTTTATTCCTTCCATGCTGTCGCATTTATATAAAGATGAAAAAAAGGGGCAGGCATATTTTATAAAAGTTTCAAAATGGTGGATGGATGTCTGGTTATTTTTAATTGGCTGCCCGGTAAAAGTAACCGGCAAACAAAATTTTGTTGATGGGGTAAATTACGTGGTGGTGTATAATCATAATGCACTTTTAGATGTGCCATTATCTGCACCTTATATTCCCGGCCCCAATAAAACAATAGCAAAAGATTCATTTGCAAAAGTGCCCCTTTTTGGCTGGTTTTATACAAGAGGCGCTATACTGGTTAACCGCAAAGATGAAAGAAGCCGCATTAAAAGTTTTGAGGAAATGAAAAAAATATTGGCTAAAGGAATACACATGTGCATTTACCCTGAAGGCACCCGTAACAGAACTGCCGAACCTTTAAAACAATTTTATGATGGCGCTTTTAAATTAGCCATTGAGAGTAATAAAGAAATTTTACCCGGAGTAATTATCGGCACAAAAAAAGCAATGCCGGTACACAAAACATTTTATCTTTTACCCACGCCATTACAATTGCATTTTTTACCCGCAGTATCATCACAAAATATTAGTGCTAAAGATTTAAAAGAGAAAGTTGCGGCAATGATGAGTGCGTATTATTTGGGGAATAGTTGAGGGGTTTGGAGGTTTAGGAGTTTAGGGTTTAGAGTTTAGAGTTTAGGGTTTAGAAAAGATGGGACGACATTACAAATCGTAAAAAGATCTTGTTCTGTTTATTTTCAAATCCCGGAGGATTGCAGATTTAGGGCTGATGTTGATACTGAAAAAACGGTATCTTCCCACCGGCGAAATATTAATAGCTATTTGCCAGCAATGCAGGTCACGGGTTAAATACATACTTACGCCACCTAATTCGCCAGTAGAAATATTATAAAATCCGTTACCACCCAATTGCCACTTTGCACTTAGGTTAAGGGTTCCGTTAAAGCTCACATTTTGGTCAATCCTGCCTTTAAAACCCGGTTCATTAAAGCGTCGCTCTCTGCCATAAGTTAATGCATACGAAAAGCTGATGCTCCACGGAATATTAAAATTGGCAAACTCTGCAGGGTTTTGGCTGATGTATGCCGCATCCTGTTGAAATTCATCCAATGGCATACCCGGCCCGGTACTCATTTGGTTTTGAGAGTTAACCGGTAATTTTTCATTTTTATCACCTCCTTTAAAACTGGTTTGTAAAGAAATGTTGGCGTTGGTAAGCGTGCCTAAAGAATAAGGACGCTTTGTCCAAACTAATTTATCAATAAATTCTCCGTTGTTATCAGTAAGATAAGGCCATACCGTACCGCCGGCACTAATGCTAATTTTTTCAAATAAATTAGTACGTGCCTGTATGCTAAAAGGCTGCAACTTAAAAGAATCGGCTAACAAATTATAACTGCTGTTGATGCTGAAACCATCTATGAGGGTTACTTTTCTAATGGCATTTTCGCCGGTATCTTTTTTATTTTTTATTTTCATCTGCAGGTTGTTATCAATACCAAAAGTTATGGCACCTGATTTACCTTCGCTAAATGCACTGGCAATATTGCCATTGTACACCGACACTCTTTCTTTACGGCCGGTAGTATCTGCCTGTACCGAATAATAATCTTTGCCATTCATATCTGGGTGATAACTGAAACCGAATGTTGGCCGTATTTCATGCCGTATTGCTTGAATCTTACTGCTTTTTCCAAAGCCCAGCATTCCAAAAATTCTGGTACTTCCCCCTACGCCAAAGCTCATTTCTCTTGCAGAATAAAAACCTTTTGTTATTGTGGTATCCTGCTTTTTGGTAACAGGATTCCACCTGCGGATAGTGCGGTTTTGATACCAGTTTTCCTGGTAACTTACAGATGGACCAATCTGTATGGGGCCCATTGGCGGTAATGATAAAGTAATAGGAACATTATGGCTTGCCCCCCATTGCCAGCGGTCAATTAATTGCTTGCTGATATTGCTTGCCGTATCATAAAAATAAGTAAGGCTTTTTACGTTAGAGTTTAATGCCACGCCAATATTTTCAAACCATTTGTAATCGGTTAAAGCTTCCTGTCTCCTGAAAGGATATAAAGTGTTTACATTAAAACCAATATCGGGTAAATTTAAATTTATCTTTCTATCAAGTGTATTTTGGTTATGATTGGCAGCCACTGTTAAATTAAAAGGTTTGTCTTTCCAAACTTTTGCATAGTTTATGGAAGAGAACATGGAGTTTTGAAAATTACGTTGCGGACTGTTAGGTACCGATTCGTTAAACTTACTGCTGCCTGCATTCACATTAGCGCTGAAGGTTACACCTGGTCTTGACTTAGTATCTGCAGAATGCGTCCAGGTAACATTAAAATTTCTGCCGCCGGCTTTATCAATATCCCTAAAATGCTGCACATTAATATTAAAATTACCCTGGTAATGATACCGTTTATAATACCTCGGGCTTAAACTCGCCGTCCATCCGCCGTAAGAATAAATGGTGCCTCTTGCCACCGCATCCCAGTTATCGCTTATAATTTTATAATAGCCAATACCATCCAGCGCCAAACCATATTGTTCATTAGCGGTAAAAGTAGGTGCCAGTATTCCCGAATGCCTGCCCTGCGATAAAGGATAAATACCAAAAGGTAATGTTATAGGTATGGGTATGCCTTCAAACTCCGGATGTACGGGACCGGTAAACGCCATTTTTTTATTGATGAATTTTATTTTTTTACTCACAAAAGCAAAGTGAGGGGTATCTAAATTACAGGTAGTGAATCTGCCGTTTAATGCATAAAAAACATCGGCACTTTCTTTTTTTATTTTATCGCCGTACACAAACATTTCATCCTGCTTGGTGTAAGTGCCCTTAGTAACACCACGGCCGGTTTTCATATTAAACTTTATAGAATCGCTGATGGTTAAAAAATCGGCCTGGGTAAAAGTGGGCCACGATATTACATTACCATTACTGTCTTTTACAAAATACGCACTTACCAAACTTGTTTTTTGGTCAAACTCAATATGCGGTGCCACCAGTTCGTTATCGATATATTTTACTTTAGTTTCTTTACCATACAAAATTATTTTATTGGTGGGCACATCCAGTACCATTGAGTCATCTGCATGATAAGTTACCGGTGCGTCTAAAGAATCTTTACTGGTTTTAAAACTAATGGTATCAATTACCGTAAATGAAGTGTCAATGACTTTTACAGAATCAATAATTTGTTTTTTTATAAAATTGGTGTCAATATTTTTTACCGGTGGTGTATCAATTAAAATAGAACTGATTAGTTTTTGCCCGGTATTAAAAGGCACCGGCGTTAAATTACTGTGAAAGTAAGGTGTATTAAAACTATTGTTGTTGCCATACAGCGTTATAGTAGCAAGCAGCAGCGCCAAAGCCCATGTCAATATATATTTTGCCTTACCTTTGTGCAGTTGGTTCATAAGTATGATTGGCAAAAATAGCCATAATAACAGCAAAGAAATTGTGAATATTAATATAATTACTAACCCCGGATAAACCTTTAGGATATGTTGAAAAACAAAGTGCCTGTTTTATTTTGTATCGCTGCTTTTAATTTGTTAATGTTACCCGGTGTTTTTGCTCAAAAAAAAATAAAAACAATTGTGGTAGATGCCGGGCATGGCGGCAGCAGAGATCCCGGGGCCACAGGCCAGTACGAAAATTCGCTGCGCTCTAAAGAAAAAGATATTACACTTGCCATAGCACTTAAACTGGTTGATGAATTAAAAAAACAACTACCCGATGTAAATGTAAGGCCCACACGTACAACCGATGTATACCAGGACCCAAGAGAAAAAGCCAGACTGGCCAATGAATTTAAAGGCGATCTTTTTTTATGTATTCATGCCGACAGCGGGCCACTGAAAACCGGTAAAAGACAAATTGGTACCAAGCAGGAAACCCGTTATAAGATTTCTTATAAAAAAGTAAAGAAGAAAAGGGTAAAAGTTTCTACACCTTACACGGTTACGGTACCAGTTTACGAATATTTTAAATTACCTATGACACGAAACGGCACAAGTGTTTGGATATTTGCGCCACATAAAACCAGTGATAAATTAAAAGCAATTATGGAAGGTGGTGAAGATTTTGAAATAGAAACAGACAATGCCGACTCTACCTATAATGATTTTGATTTTAACTCACCGGAGGGCCGTACGCTGGCACAAATTTATGCTAAACGTTTTCAGGAAAGAAGCGACCTGCTGGCAAAATATGTAAACAGCGAAGTAGAAAAAACCGGCAGGCCGGCACTGGGTGTTAACCAGCGGCAGGTGGGCATAAGGGTTTTACAATCTACCAATATGCCGGCCATTTTAATTGAAACCGGTTTTATAAATAATCCTGAAGATGAAAGATATATTAACAGCGAAAAAGGACAGCAGGAAATGGCAGAAGTGATTACCGCCGCAGTTAAACGCTATAAAGAACAGGTGGAAGGGAACAATAAAACCGCTGCTGCTAATTTAGTTGAAGAAACAAAACCTGCGGCAGAATTAGAACGGCCTTTAAAAGATACCAAAATATTGCAGGTAAAAAGCGATAAAATAAAAGTAGAAATTTATGATGATGGTGAAATAGACAATGATATTGTAACCGTATTTTTTAATAAGGGATTAATAGTGGCCAATAAATCGTTGGCGGCAAAACCCTATACTTTTACCCTTGACCTTGTACCGGGTAAAACAAACGAATTAATTCTTTATGCAGATAACTTGGGCAGTATAGCGCCCAATACCGCATTAATGATAATAACTGATGGCTCCAGCCGTTATGAAGTAAGGTTATCGGCCGATCTTAAAAGCAATGCATCGGTACGCTTTGAATTTAAACAGGGCAAACCTTAAACTTTGGCCTGAGCCTTGCAGCAACAGAACATATTTTAATAACTAACTACTACAATGAAAATTAGTAACGAAACCAAGATAGGCGCCTTAACTGCAATTGCAATTACATTACTGGTGCTTGGCTTTAATTTTTTAAAAGGCAAAACATTTTTTGGCGAAAGCCGCAGCCTGTATGCAAAATATACCAATGTGCAGGGGCTTGCCAACAGCAACCCTGTTATGATAAATGGTTTGCAGGTGGGTACGGTTTACAAAATGTCGACCGATAAAAACATGAAAGAAATTTTGGTGAATATGACGCTGAATAAAGATGTAAATATCCCTGCCAATTCAATTGCATTTATAAGAACAAATCCTTTGGGCACTACCAGCATTGATATTAAATTGGGAGATGCAACAAATTATCTTGCAAAAACAGATACTATACGAACAGAAGCTACTGCCGGCCTTTTTGATGCAGCCGTGCAGGAAATGAGGCCTGTTTTAGGCCAGGTAAAAAATGCTGTAAAATCTTTAGATTCTGTTTTAATTACTATTAACAGTGTTTTAGATCCCAGTTCTAAAAATAATATCCGTGGCATTTTAGAAAACCTTAGCCGCACCACTTCGGGGCTTACGGTATCTTCTGCTTACCTGCAAACTTTATTAAATACACAAACGGGTGCATTGGCAAAATCTTTAGATAATGTAAATGCATTTACAGGAAATCTTGCTGCCAATAATGGCAAGCTTACTGCTGTAATGACCAACTTAGATAAAACCACTACAAACTTATCTAACCTGGATTTAGAAAAAACTTTAAACACTTTAAACACCACCATTGGTGATTTAAAGGCAAGCCTTGGCAAACTCAATACAAAAGATGGCACTGCAGGGTTATTATTAAACGATGTTAAATTGTATAACAATCTTGCGGCCACTGCCAATAAATTAAATGTGTTGCTTGATGATGTAAAAACTAACCCCAAACGTTATATCTCTTTTTCGGTGTTTGGTAAAAAAAATAAAGGCGAGGCACTGGTTGTACCTTTACCCGATACTTTAAATGCGCCTTACTTTAAGGTAATTGAAAAATAATTTTACCATTACGTTATAAAATATTTTCTTCAACTTGCGGTACTACTAAATGATTAATCTTTTTAATTGAAATTTACTTTTACTTTTTTTTTAGGGCTGCTTTTTTTGTTGTGCGGCAATATTTGCCTGGCGCAACAACCCGGTGCAGACAGTATTCGTACCATTCAAATTATTAAAGCCAAAAATTTATACCAAAAAACTATCGACTCTGCTACCACCATTGAAGCAGCCTCGGTTGGTGTGGTTATTAAAGAAGGCCTTACTACAACCTATGCCGACAGTGTTGTAATTAATCACCGCACAAAAGTAGTTGAAGCATTTGGCAACGTACACATAAACGATAACGACAGCATTCACACTTACGCACAATCGCTGCGGTACATTGGTAACGACAGAATTGCCTACCTGAAAAAAAATGTAAAACTTACCGATAAAAAAGGGGTGCTGCTAACCGATGACCTGGAATATAATTTAAGAACCGGCATTGCCACGTATAAGGGCGGCGGTAAAGTTGTAAATGGCAGTACGGTTTTAACCAGCACCAATGGCGTATATTATTCCGATACCAAAGATGTAATATTTAAAAAGAATGTTCACCTGGTAGACCCGAAGTATAATATCACCACCGATAGTTTGATGTACAATATCACCAATGAAATTGCAACTTTTATAGCACCAACACATATTGTAAGTAAAGATGGAATAATAGACACCAAATCGGGCATTTATAATTTAAAAACCGGTGAAGCCATTTTTTACGACCGCACATATATCAGGGATAAAGAAAGATCGATGAGTGGAGATAAAATTTTTTTTGATGACAAGAAAGGTATTGTAACGGCCGAAGGAAATGCAAAAGTAGTAGACAGTATTAACCAGGTAACTACTATTGGCGGCCATATAGAAATATTTACAAAAGAAAATTCTTTTTTGGCTTACAATAAGCCTGTAATGATACTGCACAAAGATGGCGACAGCACCTATATTGCTGCCGACACTTTATTCTCAGGTTTAAGAAAGTACGACCCAGAAACAAAAAAAACCATTACTAAAGCTGACACCTTAAAAAAGACCAAAGCTGTTGCCATAAATAAAACTGATTCTGCCGCAGGTGCTGTGCTTTTAAAAAAAGTATCAGACAGTACAACAATTACACCACCAGTAATTACTGATTCTACCAAAAAAATAATTATTGCTGAAGATAATAAAAAAGATACGGCTAACAACATTGCAGCAGTTTTAAAAAAACAACAAAATGTTTCAGTGACTGCTCCTGCAAAAAAGGACAGTGTTAAAAAAGCAACCGTCGTTAATCTCAATAAAAAAGATACGGCTATCCGGTATTTTATTGGCTTTCATAATGTTCGGATATTTAATGATTCGCTGCAAGCGGTAAGTGACAGCCTCTACTACTCCACCGATGATTCTACGTTTAAATTATTTGGCCAGCCGGTTGTGTGGAATGGTAAAACGCAGGTAGCCGGTGATACTATCCATATGTATACTGAAAATCAAAAACCAAAAAGGTTACATGTTTTTTATAACGGCATCATCATCAATCAAACCGCCGATCAATTGTTTAATCAAATTGCAGGGCGAGAAATAAATGGCTTTTTTAAAGAAGGCAATATTGATTATGTAAGGGTTAAAGGCTCGCCGGCCGAAAGTGTTTTTTATCCGCAGGATGATGACAGTGCTTACGTAGGCATGAACCGCAGCAGTGGCGATGTGATCGATATCTTTTTTGTAAAAAAAGAATTAAACAAAGTAAAGTTTGTAAATAATGTTGATGGGGTAATGTATCCCATACGGCAAACCCCGGCTGATAAAAAACAATTGAAAAATTTTAAGTGGCACAACAACCGCAGACCCAAAAATAAGCTGGAATTGTTTGAATAATTTTTTTTGATTTTATAAAATTGTTAACACAACATTTTTCTTTAAGTTCGTTACACTACCGTGCTGCCATACACAGCTAAAAAATTTAATTAACCCTTTTTAAAAATAGTACATGAAAAAATTATTAGCATCAATAATTATAACCTTTATTATTACCGCCACCGCAATGGCACAGGAAAGTAACAGTTACAAAAATGCCATTGGAGTAAGGCTGGGTTCAAACGTGCCGGCAATTAAAAGCGGTATTACCTACAAACACTTTATTGGCAGCAATGCATTGGAAGGAATTATAAGCTTTGGCGATGGCGTGGGTATTTGCGGCCTGTACGAAATTCACAAACCACTATCGGGGGAAAATTTGCAATGGCTTTATGGTGCCGGAGCATATGTAAATTTTAGCAGTACCAGTAAAGTTGGATTGGCGGGCATAATTGGTGTTGATTATAAATTTACAAACATCCCGTTAAACCTTACAGTTGATTGGAAACCCGAATTAAATATTGTATCTGTAGCAGGTTTTGAAGGTGCCGGCGTAGGATTTTCTGCAAGATTTACTTTTTAAGTGAATGGTCAATGGCGAATGGTCAATGGTCAATGGTTAAATCGAACTTTAATACAATCCTTGCATCATTTTTTTATTATGAAAGCATAGCCATAAAACAAAACCATCCGTAATTACAGGATGGTTTTTATAATTTTATGCCTGAAAAATTTACTCCTAACTCCCAACTCCTAACCTATCCCAACTTCCCCAATGCATCCTTAATCCGCACCCAGGCCTTTTCAATATTAACCATACTGTTGGCAAAAGAAAAACGAACACAATTGGGTTCTCCAAAAGCATCACCCATTACAGATGATACATTGGCAGTGTTTAATAAATACATACTAAAATCGGCTGCATTAGCAATTGTTTGGGTCCCATCCGATTTTCCGTAATAATAACTTACATCCGGAAAAATATAAAAAGCACCTTCTGGTTCACTGCATTTAAAACCGGGTATATCTTCTATCAATTCTAAAACCCTTGCTCTTCTTCTGGTAAATTCTTCCGTCATCTCTAACGACGGTTTTAAATTTCCCGTTAATGCAGCTACAGCTGCTTTTTGTGTAATAGAACAAGTTCCGCTGGTTAATTGTCCCTGTATTTTTTCGCAGGCTTTTGCAATGTCAACATGTGCTGCTATATAACCGAGGCGCCAGCCCGTCATAGCAAATCCTTTGCTTAACCCGTTTATAAGAATTACGTTATCTTTTATTTCGCCAAATTGAGCAATACTTTCGTGGCCACCAACAAAATTGATGTATTCATAAATTTCATCGCTGATGATTAAAACTTCCGGATGTTTTTTAAACACTGCTGCTAAAGCTTCCAATTCTGTTTTGCTGTACACTGCACCAGATGGATTGCAGGGCGAAGAGAACATAAACAATTTAGTTTTTGGGGTGATGGCGGCTTCCAGTTGCTGTGCCGATATTTTAAACCCACTTTCTGGAGCAGTATGAACTTCTATTACTTTGCCACCAGCCATTTTTACCAATTCCGAATAGGTTACCCAATACGGAGTGGGAATAATAACTTCATCGCCATTATCTACCACCGCATAAATAGTATTGGCCAGGCTTTGTTTAGCACCAGTAGAGGTAATAATATTTTCAGGTTTGTAGTCCAAATTATTATCCCGTTTTAATTTGGTACAAACGGCTTCTCTTAAATCGGCAAAGCCGGCCACGGGTGTATAGTGGCTCCAGTTATCGTTGATGGCTTTTACAGCGGCATCTTTAATGTGCTGCGGCGTATCAAAATCGGGTTCGCCCAAACTTAAATCAATAATGTCAATTCCCTGGGCTCTTAATTCTCTTCCTAATTTGGCCATTTTAAGGGTTTCTGGCTCATTAAATCTTGATAACAGTGTAGATAGTTGCATATTTTGCAAAAGTACTTTTAATTTGTTGACAAATCTTTAAAATAAATTACATTTTTTATAAAATAATATAAAATGATCATCGGCCTGTCTTCTTCATAAAAATATAAATGACCTACAAATCTATTTATCGTACATAAATTTAAATTTAGACAGATCGGGTAAATGCTTCTTTACTCTTTTAACTTCATAATCATAAATTAGTTGGCCAAGGTTTTTCATAAAAGTAAAACCAATCAAATCGTAATCGTACTGATCATCATTTAAAATACCATCCTTGTTGCAATACATTACAGCCGATAAAAAAAACTCAACGCCTTTATCAAAATCAACTACGTAAGCAACATCTAATAAATGGCCATAAGCATCGCCAACTTTATTAAATATTCTTATGTTAGAAGGGATGCTTCCCTTTTCGCTGCCGTATAATAAAAACTTGCAGTAGGCCGGCCAGTAGTTGGCAGTATCGGCTGCATAAGGCGGGTAAATACTTTCGGTTGGTAGCTGGCTCATATATTTTAATGCAAAGTTTCGGTCTGCCTCAGTTAAATTAAACCGCTGATTTTTATAAACCTTATTGGGAAAAACCAGGCTGATCAAAATGGTATGCAAATCTTCCAGCGAAATCCTGTTCTTCTTAGAAAAATCCATCGGGCTGTTTACCAAAACTCCTCCCTGTTTAAAACCATTGCCCAGGCTGTCCTGTCTTTCAGCATAAACAGCAGTATTGGTTTTCATGGGCTGATCATACAAAATATTATTTGAGGCATCTATAAATTTTACAGGATTTGTTTGCCGGTTGGCGGCCTCAGGTAAAGCAATTTGCAGGCGGTGTAAAATCTGCACATCCTGGTAGCCCATTTTTTGCAATTCGGTATTAATATACTCCGGCCCCAAAAATTCATACAGCCGGTTATAAGCATCATTATCACTTACCATCAATATTTTTTTTATGTATTGGGCAATGGTAGGTTTGCCATCTGCAGTTGTGGGATCATTATAAACCGGCGTTTGCAAACTGTTACCAGCTTCAGTTATCATGGTAGTGTTCATGTCAATGCCTTTATCCTTCAGCTCGTTAAGCCGCTGCAATGCCAGCAGTGCTACAGGAAATTTTACCGTAGATGCCGGATAAAAATAATCAGCCGGGTTAACGTTAAAATAAAAATTTTTTAAGGCTGCCATACCGTTGGCGCCACGGTTAATTTGCGTGTAAATTATTTGTGTATTCCAGGCTTTGCGATTTTTTAATACACCCTCAAAAGCTGCAGGATTTTGTGCTAATAAATTTTCTAAAAACGCATCTGTTTTAGTACTGTCGGCCGGTATTGCTGCGGTAATTGTTACAGGTGTGGCTGGCATGTTAGTAGTTTTTTTTGTGCTGGTGCAGGCATTTAAACCTATGACCAATGCGGCTGGCATCAAAATATAATTACGGTAAAAAAACATACGCATTCTTTAAGTGATGATTAAGGAATTAATTAAACCGGCGGCTAAAATTGAAAATAAATCAAGGATTTAATTGCCGCAGCAAATGTCACCTTTTACTGCATAGGGGCAAAATTAACAAGCCGTTATCTTAAATTGGTTTTTCCCCTATCTTTGCACACTTCTAAAAAAGAAGAAATAGCTATAAAAGACTACTATTATGAAATTGAAAGGGCTGGTTTGGTTTTTTACCATTGCATTGATTTTAATATCACTTTGGGAACTGTCGTACACCTTGGTAGTACGCAATTATGAAAGCGGCGTAAAAGCACAGGCAACTAAAATTGCAAAAAGAACTGCCGGCGCTTTAAAAGGCGAAGCCTTTGATGCAGTTGTAAAAGAAAAGAAAGACAGTATTCTTTTAGCTACAAAAGACAAAGCCATTTTTCCTGTTGTTGGTACCACTTACCAACAGTGTAAAGAAAGCGAATTAAATCTGGGATTGGATTTACAGGGTGGCCTTAGCGTAACGATGGACGTAAGCCTTGATGGTTTGCTTAAAACATCGAGTAACAATTCTAAAGATCCTGCGCTGTTGAAAGCGATACAAACTGCAACAGAAAAAAAAGCTAACAGCGATGCTAACTTCATTACCTTATTCAAAAACGATTACATAGCTCAAAACGGTGCTGGCAAATTAGCTGCACTGTTTGCCGGCCAGGGCAGAGATGTAAAAATTACCGACAGCGACGATCAGGTGGTTGATAAATTAACCGCCACCTCTAAAACAGCCATTAACGAAACCTACAAAGTTTTATTAAAGCGTATTGACAAATTTGGTGTTGCACAGCCCAATATTAATTTAGATGAAAACAAAGGCATCATCAATATTGAATTGGCTGGTGTTGATAACCCGGAAAGGGTAAAAAAATTATTACAGGCTTCTGCCCATTTACAATTTTGGGAAGTATACAGGGTGGATGAATTATATGGAGCATTGCAGGCTGCCGATGGCGCATTGCAAAATTATTTAAATGGGGTAAGCGCTGATACTTCAATGACAAAAGATACCGCCATTAAAGATTCCAACACTTTAAAACAAAATGCCAATCCTTTTTTAAGAATTGTAAGTGTAATTCCTCCGCAGAATGATAAAGATGGCCGTCCATCTTACGCTCCTTCTATTGCAAACGTTGCGGCGCAGGATACTTCATTATTTTATAAATACATCAGCAACGAAGTAGTGATTAATGCCTTACCTGCCAACTGTAAATTTTTATTAGGTATAGAAGAAAAATCTGAAAAAGGTAACCTGCGGTATTTTCCAGTGTACGCTGTAAAAACGCAACCGGGAACAGATAAAGCTCCTATTGAAGGAGAATCGGTTGAGGATGCCAATTTAGATTTTGATGAAATGGGTAAGCCATCTATCCGGATGAAGATGACACCGCTGGGCGCTAAACTTTGGGGAAGGTTAACTACAAAGAATGTAAACAAACCAATTGCTATTGCTCTAGATGATATTGTTTATTCCGCTCCAAATGTAATAACCGCCATAGAAGATGGTGTATCAATTATTACAGGAAGATTTACTACTGATGAAGCAACTGATTTGGCCACTACATTAAAGTCGGGTAAAGTAAGTGCGCCGGCAAAAATTGTTGCCAGCCAGGAAGTGGGTGCCACATTAGGTAAAGAAGCCGTTAAAGGCGGTACCATGGCATTTGCAATTGCATTTTTAGTAATATTTATTTTAATGCTGGTATATTACAATACCGCCGGCTGGGTTGCTAATATTGCTTTAATATTAAACTTATTATTTACCATTGGTACATTGGCAGCATTTGGTGCTACCTTAACTGCTGCAGGTATTGCAGGTTTGGTACTTACAATTGGTATGGCGGTTGATACTAACGTAATTATTTTTGAAAGAATAAAAGAAGAACTTACCCGTGGTAAATCGTACCAGCAGGCTGTTAATGATGGCTACCGCCGTTCGCTTGCACCGGTATTAGATGCTCACGTAACTACTTTTTTAACCGCTGCAATTCTATTCTTTTTTGGATTGGGCCCTGTGTTGGGTTTTGCCACTACACAAATGATAGGTATTGTTCTTTCTTTGTTCTGCGGTATTTTAGTATCAAGACTGATCACTGAAATATGGATGAACAAACAACGCCACTTTAATTATTTTACGGCTATTTCTAAACGCATATTCAAGCACGCTAACTTTAAATTTATTGAATACAGAAAAGTTGCTTATGCCATTTCTATTGTAGTATTACTGTTGGGTGTAGCCGCATTTTTTAATGGCTTTCACGAGGGTGTGGAATTTAAAGGCGGTAGAAGTTATACCGTGCAATTTGATAAAGCTGTAAAAAACGATGACGTTCGGGAAGATTTAAAAAATGCTTTTGCCGGTGATTTTCCGGTTATTAAAACTGTTGGCGACAGCCGCCATTTGAATATTACCACTTCTTATTTAATTGGGCAAAACAATGCAGACAGTATTGTTCAAACTAAATTATTCGAAGGCTTAAAAAAAGTATTACCGGCTGATTTAACTTACAACCAGTTTATAAAAGCTGATCCTGTAAAAAGCTCTATTCAAAGTTCTACTACAGTGCAGCCAAGTATCTCGGATGATTTAAAAAGAGGCGCTGTAAAAGCAACCATCTTTGCCATCTTTGCTATTTTCATTTACATCTTTATACGCTTTAGAGACTGGAGATATTCTTTTGGAACCATTGTGGCTTTAATGCATGATGTGTTGGTAACATTAGCGGTATTCTCTTTCTTTAAAAATATCGTACCATTCCCGTTAGAAATTGACCAGCACTTTATTGCTGCGGTGTTAACCGTAATTGGTTTTAGTATGAATGATACTGTAATTGTATTTGACCGTATAAGGGAATACAGTAAAGGAAGTAAAGCCTCAGAAAAAGGCACTATTATTAACCGTGCCATCAATGATACGCTTAGCCGTACTATTATGACATCGCTTACTGTATTCTTAACGCTGTTAATTTTATTTATTTTTGGTGGAGAAGTAACCAGAGGATTTGCATTTGCTATGTTGATCGGTGTTATCACGGGTACATACTCTTCTATTTTTGTTGCTGCGCCAATACTGGTTGATTTTGCAAAAGATAAACCACTGGGCGAAGCAGAAATACTGGGCAGTGATAAACCAGCAGTTAAGCAGGAACTAACCACTGCAAAAAAATAAATTTTATTTAAATACTTTAAAAGCCTTTCATCTTAAAAATGAAAGGCTTTTTTTATGGCACCATTTTGAAATAAAATTACCTGTTAAATAAAATCCGCAGGTAAAATAAGGGGCTGGTAAATTTTTTGCGGATGTCTACATTTTCAAACATGCAGCTGATGGTTTCTCTCAATTCTTTACTTCGGCTGGCTTTATTTATTACAAAATTAAACAACCAGGGTTTGCTGCTGAGTATTTGCAGGTAATGACTCAATTTTAATTCGGCCCAGAGTTTATGATAAATTTCATTATCGTATTGCGCTAAAAATGTTGCCGTAAAATCATCTGCTTCCACCGCTTTTTTTATATGGCGGCTAGCCACTAAACCCGATACCATCGCATTGCCAATGCCTTCGCCGGTAAATGGATCTATTAATGAACCAGCATCACCCACCAGCAAAAAACGATCACCGCTTAATGCTCTTTTTTTTGAACCCAATGGTAAACCCCACCCTTCTATTTTTCCTTCAAGAGTTGCATGTTCAAATCTTTTTTTTATGGCAGGATGTTTTTCAATAGCATCAAGCATTAATTGTTTAAGGTTAGCTTTTTTAGCAGCCACCTGGCTGCTCAGCATTCCCATGCCAACATTAGCCTGGCCATTGGGCAAAGGAAATATCCAAAAATAACCTGGCTGCATTTCTTTTAAAAAATGTAATTCAATATAATTTTTTGCATGCATGCCGGCTACATTGCTGTAGTAAGCCCGTATGCCAGCACTGTAGTGCGTCGGTATAACTTTGTGGTTAGCCATTTTTTTTGCAACAATGCTGCCTCGGCCTTCGGCACCCACTATCATTTTTGTAAAAATTGTTTTGGCAACACCGGCGTGTTTTACTTTTATCAATATTCCATCGGCAATATGCGCTATAGTTTCAATACTGCAATCGCTTATAAAATTAGCATAATCAGCATCCAGCAAATTCACGAGGCTGTTATCAAAATCTATACGCTTACTTACAAAACCCGGTGGATTGCCGCTGTTATCATCAACAGCTTGAAAAGGTATACTGAGGTCGTTATTTTTAGTGCCAATAAATTGTATGCCTTTGCTTACAACAGCTTTGCCGGCATCTAAAAACTGTTGTTGCCAGTTAGTGGTAATTCTTTTTAAAATCCCAACCGTTTTACCACTCATGGCATCGCCGCAAATTTTATCACGTGGAAAAATGGCTTTATCAATAATGATATGGTGTATTTTTTCCTTAGCCAAAAAAATAGAAGTACTGGCACCTGCAGGGCCGGCACCTGCAATTAAAATATCTGTAGAATAATCCGCAATATGCAATTGAAAAAATTTTTGAAGTAACATGAAGATAAGCGATACCAAAATATAAAGCCATTCATTTTTTTTGAATGGCTTTATAAAAATTTTAGCTGATGAGTTTTTATTTACACCGCAAAGCTTGTGCCGCAGCCGCAAGTTTTACTGGCATTAGGATTATTAAAAGTAAATCCTCTGGAGTTTAATCCGCCCTGCCAATCTACCTCCATGCCCATTAAATAAATACCGTGCGATTTTTCCATAATGCAGGCAATACCATTTATTTCAAAGTTTTCATCCTTATCCGATATTGTATCAAAACCCAGTATGTACGTCATGCCACTGCAACCGCCACCTTTTACACCAATGCGTAATTTTTGTGCAGCATCAAATCCTTCAGCATTCATCAACCGGTTAATTTCTGCCACAGCTGTAGCTGTAAGCGTAACAGGGGCCACTGTTGTTGTTTCCATCTGTAATTATTTTACACAAAGGTATAAATAATATTTGCCGGTGCCGCCCCCTCAATTATCGAAAACAGGAATTTTTAATTCTTTTAACTTCACCATCTATTTAATTATTCATTTTAATTTCCCCATTGCCAATTTCTTATTGCCCATTCACAATTCACCCTCAACCCCCACCATTCCCATACAGTTTTCCTTATTTTTGTTGCCTAAACAATAAGTATGTATTTACTGGAGATCAACGCTACCCATATTCAAATTGCAGGTACTTTTCTTTTTTTTATTGCGATTGCATGGCTGCTGGCCGAGTTTAATGGCATGAAAGAAGAAATTAAATTACGTTTGGGTATTAACAATGAAACCATAAAATTAAAATTACAGGCTTACGAAAGGCTTACTTTATATGCCGAAAGAGCCGGAATAAAAAACCTGGTCTCAAAATTATATGCCGACGATATTAGTGCAAGAGAAATGCAGATGACATTATTGCAAACCTTGAACAACGAATATGAATACAATGTTACGCAGCAAATTTATGTAAGTGCCGAAATGTGGAAAGCCATCACAAAATTAAGAGACCAGAACATTTTTATCATTAACCAGATTGCTGCCACACTGCCTGCAAATGCTGCAGCAATAGAATTAAGTAAATCTTTGTTAGAATATACCATGAACAATAATGCTGAAATAAATAAAATTGTTTTGGATGCATTGCATTACGAGGCTAAACAAATTTTAAAGTAAAAATCTGCTAACTCAGGAGGGTGTTAACTCTTGGAGGGTTCTAAACCCTCCAGGAGTTTTGCAATGAGTTTTACAAACCACCTGAAGTTTTCTAAAATAAGAATATGGCAAATGAAAAAAAAATAGTTACTGATTCAGGCATTGAAATAAAAGAAGTTTACAGCGCTGCTGATGTAAAAACCGATAACGAATTGCCAGGCGAATTTCCTTACACCCGTGGCGTACAGCCCGATATGTACAGGGGAAAATTGTGGACCATGCGGCAGTATGCTGGGTTTTCTACTGCCGAAGAAAGCAATAACCGCTATCATTATCTTTTAGGCCAGGGTGTAAATGGATTAAGTGTTGCATTTGATTTGCCTACACAAATTGGTTACGACAGTGATCATCCTTTAGCAGATGGCGAGGTAGGAAAAGTAGGTGTGGCTATAGACAGTTTGGAAGATATGGAAATTCTTTTTCGTGGTATAAATTTAGAAACCGTTTCCAGCTCGATGACGATTAATGCCAGTGGTTTTATTTTACTGGCTTTATATGTTGCGGTTGCAAAAAAAAATGGTGCCGATCTTAAAAAAATTACGGGCACTATACAAAACGATATTTTAAAAGAATACGCAGCAAGAGGAACATACATCTATCCGCCTAAAGCTTCCATGCGTATCATCACCGATATTTTTGAATGGTGTGCAACCGAAGTGCCTAAATGGAATACCATTTCTATTTCTGGTTATCATATTCGTGAAGCAGGCAGCACAGCCGTTCAGGAAATTGCCTTTACTTTAAGCAATGGTAAAGCTTATGTAAAAGCCGCATTAGAAAAAGGGCTCGACATTAATGTTTTTGGCAAACGCCTCTCCTTCTTTTTTAATGCACACAATAATTTATTTGAAGAAGTGGCTAAGTTTCGTGCAGCAAGAAAAATTTGGGCCAGCATCATGAAAGACCTGGGTGCTACAGATGCAAAAGCTATGATGCTGCGGTTTCATACACAAACCGGTGGCAGCACCTTAACCGCACAGCAACCACAAAATAATATCAGCAGGGTAACCATACAAACCATTGCAGCGGTATTAGGCGGCACACAATCTTTACATACTAACGGTTACGATGAGGCTTTAAGTTTACCAACAGAACAAGCTGCAAAAATTGCTTTACGTACACAACAAATTGTTGCTTTTGAAAGTGGCATTGCAGATACTGCCGATCCATTGGCCGGAAGTTATTTTGTAGAATCGATTACGGCAGAAGTTGAAACTGCTGCTTTGCAATTAATAGAAAAGATAGATGCCATGGGCGGCAGTGTGCAGGCCATTGAAGAAGGTTTTATGCAAAACGAAATTGCTAAAAGCGCTTATGAATACCAGCGAAATATTGAGCGTAACGAAAAAATAATAGTAGGAGTAAATAAGTTTCAATCTGATGAAAAAAACACCACACCAGTTTTTAAAATTGATGAAAATATACAAAGCCTTCAAATAGAAAAATTGAAAAGGCTAAAAGCAACACGTTCAACAGAAAAAGTTACTGCCTGCTTAAACAAAATAAATGAGCATGCTGTAAGCGGACTAAATCTTATGCCTGCTGTTGTTGAAGCCGTTGAAAATTATTGTACATTGGGAGAGATTGCTGATGAGTTACGGAAAGTATTTGGGGAGTATAAATAATTTTATTTCGAAGCATTAGCTTCACCGCCTTTTACAAGCTTCCCGAAATAATCGGGACAGGCAGGCTGACAGTTTTTTTATTTGTCATACTGCTTGTGGAAGTACTGATAAATAAAAAAACGGCTTCATCTATAAATTTAAACATCTATAAAAAAGAAATTTTAACTCATGATAAAATCAACTGCTTTACTTTTTTTTATTTTCTGCACCACAGTAATTATTGCACAGGATATTTCAAAAACTATCGATGCAAAAGCAATCGCCATACAATCTAAATTAGTAGAGTGGCGCAGGCACTTACACCAAAACCCAGAACTGGGTAACAGGGAATTTAAAACTGCCGCATACATTGTGCAGCATTTAAAATCTTTAGGATTAGAAATACAAACCAATGTTGCCAAAACCGGTGTGGTGGCCATTTTAAAAGGCGGTAAGCCCGGGCCCTGTATGGCTTTACGTGCCGATATGGATGCACTGCCGGTAAAAGAAAGAGTAAATATTCCCTATGCATCAAAAGACAGCAGTATGTATGGAAAAACAAAAGTTGCTGTAATGCATGCCTGCGGCCATGATGCTCATGTGGCCATGCTTATTGGCACAGCAAGAGTTTTAGCTGGTATGAAAAATGAGATTGCAGGAACCGTAAAATTTATTTTTCAACCAGCAGAAGAAGGAGCGCCTGAGGGCGAGGAAGGTGGTGCAGCATTGATGGTAAAAGAAGGTGT
>JAYURK010000211.1:0-26077 GCA_043756235.1 Ferruginibacter sp.
ATTTGTTTATTGGTAACTTTTACTTTTAAATCGTGGTTTATTGCTGCACTTTCCATAAAGTCAACAAAATTATCTTATTTTGCCTGCCGAAAATCATACAGTGAATCCATCATTTAATATAACAACCGAAAACAGTACAACCAACAAACCGCATTTGTTTATCGAGTGCGGTAAACAGGGTATTTCTTTAATTCAGTTTGATACTGAACAGCATACTTTTATCAGGGTACAGGTTTATCATTTTGCAAAAAATATTTCGTATAAAAATATTTCCACCCACATTGAAAATATTATTTCCGAACAAAATTTTCAACAGCATCTTTTTAATAATATTTATGTTACCTGGTGTTTTGATGAAAAGGTTTTGGTACCGCAGGAATATTTTGATGCCGCCACCGGCAAACAAATGCTGGAGTTAATGTATGGTGATGTGGTGCAGGGTGTAATAGAAGATGAATTGATAACGGCACAGCAGTTACAGGTAGTGTATAAATTACCGGTTGCCGTAAAAAATGTGTTCAATCAGTATTATCCCTTTTGCATACAAAACCATCAAAGCAGTACCCTTATTAATTTTGATGGCAACAGTAAAGATGTTTTATATGCAGTTTTTTATCCCGAGTATGTAACTGTTCTGCTGCGGGTAAACGGTCAGTTGCAAACCATACAGCAATTTGAGTTTGCTACGCCGGAAGATGCGGTGTATCATTTACTGAATGTTTGCCAAAGCTTTGAAGCGGTAGCTGCAAATACAATTGTAACCGTTAGCGGCATGATTGATACTGATTCTATATTATACCTGGAATTGTTTAAATATTTTCAATCGGTAAACTGTGCAGTTTTACCCGGAGATTTTAATTATACCGAAGCTATTTTAAGTCATCCTCAACACTATTTCAGTCATTTATTTTACAGTGCATCATGCGTATTATAAGCGGTATACATGGTGGCAGAAGAATTGCGCCACCCAACAACATGCCCCATACCCGGCCCACTACAGATATTGCAAAAGAAGGTTTATTTAATGTGTTGCAAAATAATTTAGAAATAGCAGCACTAAAAGTGCTGGATCTTTTTGGTGGCACCGGTTGCATCAGTTACGAACTGGCCAGCAGGGGAGCGGCTGATATTACGATTGTAGAAAAAGATAACCAGATGTATGATTTTATAAAAAAAACTTCCACCGATTTAGGATTAGAAAATTTTAAACCTGTAAAGCTGGATGTTTTTCGTTTTATAGAAACTGCAACAGAGCAGTACGATTTTATTTTTGCAGGGCCGCCATATGCATTGGCAATTATTGATGATTTACCAATTAAAATTTTTGAAAAGAAATTATTAAAACCAAAAGGCTGGTTTATTTTAGAACATACCCCAAGAAACGATTACAAAAAATTTGAGCATTATAAAACAGAGCGAAATTACGGAACTACTATTTTTTCAATTTTTATAAATTAGCTTACACTGCAACCAATCAACCAATAAACCAATCAACCAATAAACTAATAAACTAATAAACTAATTAACCCTTCCACCAATCCATGCTAAAACTTTTAAGATATTTTCTTTTTCCGGTTGCAATAATCTACAGCAGTGCGGTGTGGGTACGCAATTGGCTGTATGATATAAAAATTTTAAAATCGGCGTCTTTTAATTTTCCAATTATTTGTGTGGGCAATATTGCAGTGGGTGGTACCGGTAAAACGCCAATGGTGGAATATTTAATACGCCTTTTGCAAAACAATTTTAAAACCGGTACGGTAAGCCGTGGGTACAAAAGAAAAACCAAAGGTTATGCGTTGGCCAATGCTGCAACAACCGCTTTGGAAATAGGTGATGAGCCAATGCAGTTTCATAATAAATTTCCGGAGGTTGCTGTTGCAGTTGGGGAAGAAAGACTAGTGGCCATTCCGCAATTGTTGCACGACAGGCCACAGACGGAAGTGATTATTTTAGACGACGCTTTTCAACACCGGCAGGTAAACGCCGGTTTAAATATTGTGCTAACTGCCTGCAATGAAATGTATACCCGTGATAAAATTTTGCCGCTTGGTAATTTAAGAGATGTAAAATCGGGGATGAAACGGGCGCAAATTATTGTGGTTACAAAATGCAAAGCCGGGCTTACTGTACAGGAAAAAGAAAGGGTAATAAAAGAAATTGATCCTTTGCCCCATCAAACAGTTTATTTTACTAAAACCGCTTACTCCAAAACATATCACCTGTTTAATAAAATGGGCTCTTCTATAACTTCGCATACCCATATTTTAGTAGTTTGCGGTATTGCAAACCCCAAACCGCTGGTTAATTTTATAGCTGCCAATGTACATCACCACCAGGTTATGTCGTTTCCAGATCATCATATATTTAACAGTGATGACCTTGCTTCAATTAAAGCTGCATTTGAAAAAATAGAGCATGCAGATAAAGTAATTTTAACTACAGAAAAGGATGGGGTAAGGCTGATGAAATTTGAAGAGCAATTGAAAGATTTTCCGGTATTTGTTTTACCGGTTGAACACGAATTTTTATTTGATGAAGCTGGCCATTTTGAAAGGCAGGTAACTAATTTTGTGAAATCTTTTTCCAGGGTATAAAACAAATATACCATAGAATGTAAAAACTAAATTACTGCAATCACTTTGCCACCTCAATCTTCACCTTCTTATTTTTGATCTTCTCGTTTTTAATTAATTGCAGCACTTCGCTAACTTTTATTTTTTTAATGGCTACAAAAGAAAAGAAATCTTTTACTTCAATCAAACCAATATCTTCTTTTTTTAATTGTCCCTTTTGGCCTAAAAAACCCACAATATCAATTTTATTTACTTTATCTTTTTTTCCGGCAGCAATAAAAAGTGTGCTCCATTTTGGTTTTTCCGGAATTTCGTTTACATCATTTAACTGCTGATTGGTTGCTGTGGTGGTAATAAAATCCGGTAAAATTTCTTCTTCTGAATATATAACATAAGCTGTACCGCTGGCGTCCATACGTGCAGTGCGACCATTGCGGTGCGTAAAAATATCTTCCGATTGCGGCAGGTGATAATGAATGATGTTCCTGATATTGGGAATGTCTAATCCACGAGCAGCTAAATCTGTAGTTACTAATACATTAGAAGTGCCATTTCTAAATTTACATAAAGCGCTGTCACGTTCCTGCTGCTCCATACCACCATGATAAAACACATTTATAATGCCTTTGTCTGCTAAAATTTCACTGGTTCTTTCTACAGATTGACGGTGATTACAAAAGATAATTGTAGAACGATTGCCTAAAAAGCAAATCAACCTAAACAATATGTCAGCCTTGTCTTTATCTGCCGAAAAAACAGTTTTTATTTCAAGACCCAACGAATTTTCATTCACCAAATCAGAGTAATTGAGCCGTACAGCGTCTGTTAATCCTATAAATTCGGGTACTTCAACAGATTCAGTTGCAGATGTTAATACCCGTTTGTTTACATTTTTTAATGAGTTAATAATGAATTCCATTTCTTCCTGAAAACCCAGTTCCAGCGATTTATCAAACTCATCTAATATCAATGTAACAATTGTTTCAGTAGAAAAATTATTTCTGCGGATATGATCAGCGAGGCGGCCAGGCGTACCAATTATTAATGCCGGAGCCTGCAGCAAATTGTTTTCTTCGGTTTCCCGTTTGTGCCCGCCATAGCAAACCGAAACTTTAAAACCGGTCTGCATTTTCCGGAATACATCATCAATTTGAATGGCCAGCTCACGACTTGGTACAATTATTAAAGCCTGTGGCGTTTTGATGTCCTTATTTAAAAGACTTAGCAGTGGTAATAAAAACGCCAGCGTTTTACCTGAGCCTGTGGTTGATACTAAAATGGTATCGTTATTTTTTTCTATGGCATCCAGCGAAGCCAGCTGCATTTGGTTAAGCTCTTCAATATTAAAATTGGAAAGAATTTTTTTGAAGTTGGTGTTGTCTGTTTGCATTTGCGCAAAAGTAGGTTTTGTAAACTTATAAATTGCGATGTGATTGTAATCAATTGGTTATTGAAAAATGAACTACTTGCCTATAATTAATATTATGTTAAATAGAGTAATCTAAAGAAAAACTAACTAATTCAAAAGCTGCTCATACCGTCCTGCCTCTTTCTTCATTCCTAAAAAAATAAAATTTGAAATCAACAACTCCAACGCTTCTTTATAAACCACCCTATTATTTTTAGAATATTTATTTACAATCTCCTTTAAATAAGCATTTGATTGTAATAAAAAATTCCGTTGGGCCTTTTTGTACCGATTTAAAACCTTAGCATCCATTGTAGATCGCAGCGCCATTTCCTTTGCTATATCATTTGCTTTGTTAATGTAAAATTTGCCCAGCAATAACCTGGCTTCAACTGCTGCAGTATTGGTTTTTAAATATTGCAAAAGCCCATTTTTTAATTTGCTTTCGTAAATAGCTTTGTCGGTTATCTCAACTTTACTTTGGTACAAATAATTAAAAACATCGTTCAAGTAAGCAAATTGGTATTTACCGGCGGGTTGTATTTTTAAAAGTGTTGAATAAGCTTCAAAAAGTTTAGGATAATCATCTTGCTGCCGCAACCAGTCTATCATTATCAAATTAAAATAAACAGAAGACGGAAATTTTTGCATGGCTATTGCCATATACTTTTCAAAATGCTCCCCATCTTTTTGCAGTTTGTAATAATACACCAGCCATTGATAAATACTTTCAAAACCTTTGCTGAATGAGGTTTGGATTATGCCTGCATCTGCGATCTTCTTTGCAAAATATAATGCGTCTGTTTCTTTACCGGCATTAATGGCCGCTTTGGCGCCGTAAAAAATATTGTTAGTGTCAATTACCGAAAGCCCCCATTGATTGGTATAAATATAACTACTTACCAGCCCGGCGTTTTTAAATTTGAGTAATGCTTCACCGTAGCTGCCTTTATCATTTCGTTCGGTACCGGCATTAAAATATGCCAGACCCTCGTTGGTAAAACCATTGTATAAATCAAATGCTAAACTGTAATTGGCGGGTTTTAATTGTTCTGATACTAAATCGCTGTTTAGTTGATTCGCTTTTTTCAAAGCTTCAAAAGCTTCCATTCTGCTGTCGGCAGCTAAATACCTGGCCGATGCATCTTTACTTATGGAGTTATAAATTGTTGCTTTTAGCATCCATCCCTCTGCATTGTTATCGTTTAACAACACAAAACTATCAATTGATTCCTTTGCCCGTGCCAGATCTTTTTGTTGAAAATAGTCCCTGGCTATATTTAAATTTTGTGCGCTACAGATTTTTGTAAAAAATAAAAAGCTAATAATAAAAATTATTGACTTTTTATATGCAACAATTTTTATCATCTACTGATTATCAGTATTTTCAATTGAATCTGTTTCATCAGTTTCAGGTATATCCGTTGAAATATCACTTGAAGTAATTCCACCCTCAGTAACGGCCTCTGTTGACAAATTACTTTCGGTAGCTTCTATTTCAATTACTTCTTCTTTTTCATCTAATTGCGTAATTGCTGCAATGGCATCATCTTCATCAACCCTTATTAATTTTACACCTTGTGTTGCCCGGCCCTGTTCGCTTATTTGTAAAACCGGCATGCGGATAGTAACACCCGACAAACAGGTTATCATCAAATCTTCCTGTTCTGTTACATCCAGCAATCCTACAAGTCCGCCTGTTTTTTCTGTTACGTTTATTGTTTTTACACCCTTGCCGCCACGGTTGGTAATTCTGTAATTGGCCTCGCCGCTTTCTGCATCATCTAAAGATGTACGTTTGCCATAACCTTTTTCACTCACTACCAAAATGGTTTTGGTTTTATCTTCCCTGTTTACGCACACCATACCCACCACTTCATCTTTTTCATCATCTACTTCTATACCAGCCACACCAATACCTCCACGTCCGGTACTGCGTACTTTTTCTTCGGGGAAACGGATAGCACGGCCACTTTTTACGGCCATCATTATTTCGCAATTGCCATCGGTAAGTCTTGCAGCCAGTAACTGATCGCCTTCTAAAATATTTATGGCGTTAATACCGCTTTGGCGTGGACGGCTGAAATCTTCCAGGTCAGTTTTTTTGATAATGCCTTTTTTAGTACACAATACAATGTAATGGCCCTTTACATATTCCTCGTCTTTAAAATTCTTTACATCAATAATGGCACGTACTTTATCATCCTGCGGTATTTGCACCAGGTTTTGTATTGCCCTGCCCTTGCTGGTTTTATCACCTTCGGGAATTTGATACACCGGTAACCAAAAACATTTTCCTTTTTCGGTAAAAAATAATAACGTGTGGTGTGTACTGGCTACAAACAAATGTTCAATATAATCTTCCTGCCTTGTGCTGCTGCCCTTGGCCCCACGGCCACCACGGCGTTGCTGGCGGTATTCGCTAACCGAAGTTCTTTTTATATAACCTAAATGCGAAATAGTTACCACCATATCTTCTTCTTCAATAAGATCAAGCATGCCTATTTCATCATCCAGATAAGTTATTTCGGTACGGCGTTCGTCGCCAAACTTATGTTTTACTTCCGCCAGTTCATCTTTAATAATTTGAAAGCGCATGCCTTCGTTTGCTAATATTTCTTTTAACCTTTCAATCAGCTTCATTATTTCTGCATGCTCTTCCCGAATTTTATCAATCTCCATACCGGTAAGGCGTTGCAAACGCAGTTCCAGTACCGCTTTAGCCTGTATCTCACTCATACCAAAATTGCTCATTAAACCTTCTTGTGCAATGTTGGGGGTAGAGGATTCTCTTATTAATTTAATTACCGCATCTAAATTATCCAGTGCAATAATATAACCTTCTAAAATATGGGCACGTTCTTCTGCTTTGCGTAATTCGTATTTTGTTCTTCTGATAACCACCTCGTGGCGGAACTCAATAAATTCTCTAATTAAATCTTTAAGGTTTAAAATTTTGGGCCTTCCTTTTACAATAGCCACATTATTTATTCCATAAGAAGTTTGCAGGTCGGTATGTTTGTACAACTGATTTATTACCACCTGTGCCACCGCATCCTTTTTAAGATCAACTACAATACGGGTACCTTCTTTGTTATTACTTTCGTCGTTTACATTACTTACGCCGTCAATAATTTTATCGGCAACTATTTCGCCAATTTTTGCAGCCAGGTTATCAATATTTACCTGGTAAGGAATTTCGTAAATAATTAATTTCTCTCTGCCATTGGGTAAGGTTTCAATATTTACTTTACCTCTCAGCACCACTCTTCCTCTTCCGGTATGCAGGCCGGCCTTTACGCCTTCAAAACCAAAAATGGTTCCGCCAGTAGGAAAATCAGGACCTTTAACATGCTTTATTAAATCATCAATAGTAATTTCATTATCATCTATGTAAGCAATACAGGCATCAATAACTTCGCTTAAGTTATGTGGCATCATGTTGGTAGCCATACCTACGGCAATACCACTGCTTCCATTTACTAAAAGCTGAGGAATACGTGTTGGCAAAACGGTGGGTTCTTTTAAACTGTCATCAAAGTTTAGTTGATAATCTACCGTATCCTTTTCAATATCTTCCAGCATGGCTTCGGCCAGCTTTTGCATACGCACTTCGGTGTAACGCATGGCAGCCGGCGGGTCTCCACCCTGGCTACCAAAATTTCCCTGGCCATCAATCATTACATATCGCATGTTCCATTCCTGCGCCATACGCACCATGGTGTCGTAAATAGCAGTATCGCCGTGAGGGTGAAATTTACCCATCACCTCTCCTACAATACGGGCACTTTTTTTATAAGGTTTGTTACTGTAATTAGCCAGCTCACTCATACCAAAAAGTACACGGCGGTGAACGGGCTTAAAACCATCTCTTACATCAGGCAAAGCCCGGCCAACAATTACGCTCATGCTGTAATCGATGTAAGACGTCTTCATTTGTTCCTCGATATTTACAGGTATAATTTTGCCCCTGTTGTTTAGATTTCCGCCTTTTAATTCTTCGTTGTTTTCCATATTAATTTTATCAAAATTCGTAGGTGGCGAAAGTAACGATTTTAGTGCGTTTTTCCGCAATAAAATAAGCCTTTTAAACGCATAGTTTTACACATTTATGTAAAGCCTGTGGAGAAGATTTACGGCTATGGTGGATAGCCGTATAAATATGGTTTATTAAATATAAAATTTGTAGTTTTGATTTATGTCCATCATCAAAATTCCTTTGCGGTTTGAAGGCTCAAAAGATGAAGCAATCATTTATACATTGTTTGATTCGGGAGCAACTTTTTCCTGTATATCGCATGAATATGCAGAGAAATTGGCTACGCTTGAAAAAATGCGTACACCAATAGAACTTGCAACAGCAGCAAGGGATACTTATTTAAGAATTGAATACCGTGTTACTTTAGATTTTTATTATAACGATATTCGCCTGTCGGATGAATTTATGGTGATACCAAATATTTCTGAAGATGCTATACTGGGCGTAAATACTTTACAAAAATGGCGCATTAAATTAGACTTTCAACACGATACCGTAATTATTGATCCTAAAGTAGCGAAAGCTATGCTAAAATAAATTTTAACCCTTGAAAACAATCCTACTTTTTGGTGCTGGTAAATCCGCAACCGTTCTTATTGATTACCTTTTAAAAGAAGCCGCATGTAATGATTGGAAAATTATTATAGCCGATGCAGATAAAAACCAGGTACTTGCCAAAACAAATAATTCCCCTTTAGCCGAAGCTGTACAAATTGATATTACAAAAGATGAACAAAGAAGTGAGCTGGTACAAAAGGCTGACATTGTAATTTCGATGATGCCGCCTGCCCTGCATTTTTTAGTGGCAAAGGATTGTGTTACGTTCAGTAAAAATTTACTTACCGCTTCTTATGTTGATGATCAAATCAAAAGTCTGGAAGCTGCAATTGACAATAAAAAAATTCTCTTTCTCTGCGAAATGGGACTAGACCCCGGTATCGATCACATGAGTGCCATGAAAATGATTGATGAAATAAAAACTGCAGGCGGAAAAATAACCAGCTTTAAAAGCCATTGCGGTGGTTTGGTTGCACCGGAAAGCGACAACAATCCCTGGCATTATAAAATAAGCTGGAACCCAAAAAATATTGTTATGGCGGGCAGCAGCGGCGCTGTTTATAAAAAAGAAAATAAAATTATTGAAAAAGAATATTACCAGGTATTTGAAAATTGCAATACGGTTAATTTTCCGGGGTTAAGCGAAATGGCCTGGTATCCTAACCGGGATTCGCTGAGCTATATCCCCATTTATAATTTAGAAGCCGCAGAAACTTTTATAAGAACCACATTGCGCTATCCGGCCTTCTGCCGCGGTTGGGATTACATTGTAAATCTTGGGCTAACCGACACCGAAGACCATGATAATATTATGGATTGCGAAACCTATGCCGACTGGCTGGAAAGAAAATTGTATTTGGTAGAAGACCGTGAAATGGATTTAAAAGAATACACCGCATTGTATGTGCCCGAAGAGCATATTGAAGAATTGATCACGCAATTTAATTTTTTGGGATTAACGGCAGATAATAAATTACCTAAAGCCGCACAATCCTCTGCAGAAATTTTACAATTTACTGCCGAAACTAAACTTGCCATGCAACCAAATGATAAAGACATGATTGTGATGCTGCATGAGATTGAGTATGAAAAAGAAAATGCCCCGAAGGGTCCTGTGGAAAAGCACAAAGTACAGAGTTGGTTGCAGGTTATTGGCTCTGATAATTTAAGAACAGCCATGGCAAAAACAGTGGGTTTACCATTGGGGATTGCTGCTAAATTAATTTTAAACGGCACCATACAACTAACCGGTTTGCATATTCCCACATTAGAAGAAATTTATGAGCCGGTGTTGAAGGAGCTGGAGTTGATGCAAATTAAATTTACTGAAACAAAATACTAAAGTTGGAGGTAGTGCCCTGGTGGATATTAATTAATTTTTCTTTTTATCAATACAGTTAATACTAACAGGATTACCAAAATTAAACTTGCAACGCCTGCTGTTGTATTTGTTTTCTCTGGAATTTTATGACCGCTTGTCGCTGCTAGTAACCAAAAAAAAATCGCAAATATTAAAACCACTATCAATATCCATTGCAAAATCACCATAACATTTTTCATAACTCCAATTTTACAAACTATCTATTTCTTTCCTCAATAATTTTTTCAACTCCTCCACTCCTTCCGTTGCAGGTTTTTCTATTAAATGCAAATTGGGATAATTGTTTACCGGCGGAATTTTTTTATCAATAATAAATTTAGGTAAAAATGCCGGAGCATAATGTAATAACGATGCAGCCGGATAAACCTGTAATGATGTGCCCACTACAACAAAAAAATCGCAGTTGTGTAATAATGCCGCAGCTTTTTCCATCATGGGTACAGGTTCTTCAAACCAAACTATATGCGGCCGAAGTTGTGAACCGTCATCTGCCAAATCACCCACATTTATATCACCTCTTATTTCATAAATAGTATCTTCATCAGCTACGCTGCGCATTTTAAAAATTTCTCCATGTAAATGCAGTACGTTGCTGCTTCCGCCTCGTTCATGCATGTCATCAATATTTTGGGTAATAATGGTAACCTCAAAATCTTTTTCCAATTGGGCTAAGCCAATATGTGCAGCATTTGGTTTTGCGGCAGCAACATCCCTCCTTCTTTCGTTATAAAAATTTAAAACCAATTGCGGATCTTTTAAAAACCCACGGGGTGTGGCAACATCTTCTACATTATAACCCATCCATAATCCATCACTGTCTCTAAAAGTTTTTAAGCCGCTTTCGGCACTTATGCCTGCACCAGAAAGGACCACAATATGTTTTTTGTTCATTGATCAAACTTACAAAATGTCTTTTAAAAAAACATGACAAGCAATCATCATTTTATTTTTTTACTACAGCAAGAGCAGTTGCCGCATTTACAATTTTAATAAATTCATCCCTGTATCCATCAGCATCTTTTCCCTTAGCATTTTTTGCTAACATAATAACATCATCATAAGAAGCGTTTTGCCGGTAGGCAGAATTTCTTAACAACATCCCAAATGAAGCCACCGCAGCAGAAAAACGAAAATTATCAGAAGTATTTTCTAAACTGATATTTTCATCTGTTACAGCATGTACAATAAGTTTGCTTGCAACGCCTTCTGGTTTTTTGTAACGCAATTTTATAGTAAGCATTTCACTGTTAAAATCACTATTGACAGCAGCAGCAGTTTGATATTTCAGTTCATCCACTTTTGCAGTAAATCCATCATGAATTCCTAACGGAATAATTTCATATAAAGCTGTAACGGTATGCCCTGCACCTAATTCACCTGCATCTTTTTTATCATTATTAAAATCTTCTTTTTGCAGCATCCTGTTTTCGTACCCAATTAAACGGTATGCCGCAACTTTTGCAGGATTAAATTCAACCTGTATCTTGACATCTTTTGCAATGGTGAATAGCGTACTGCCAAACTCTTTTACTAATACTTTTTTTGCTTCATTAATGTTATCGATATAAGCATGATTGCCATTTCCTTTATCAGCCAGCTGCTGCATTTTATTATCTTTATAATTACCCATACCAAAACCAAGTACAGTTAAAAAGATATTGCTTTTTCTTTCCTGCTCAATTAATGTAACCAATTCATCATCACTGCTAACGCCAACATTAAAATCGCCATCGGTTGCTAATATTACCCTGTTGTTGCCATTTGCAGAAAAATTTTCTTTTGCAATTTTATATGCCAGTTTAATTCCTTCTGCACCTGCAGTTGAACCGCCTGCCTGTAAATTATCAATGGCTTCTTTAATTTTTATTTTATTGCTGCCTGCTGTGGATGGCAATACCAAACCTGCGGCTCCTGCATATACAACAATTGCCACTTTATCATTTTCTCTTAGTTGCCCGGTTAATAAATTAAGGGATGATTGCACCAGTGGTAATTTATTCTCGTGATCCATTGAACCCGAAACATCAATTAAAAAAACAAGATTGGCAGCAGGAAGATTTTGATTGGAAATTTCTTTTCCTTTTAAACCAATATGGACTAAGCGATGCTTTTCATTCCAAGGGCAGGAAGAAATTTCTGTATTAACAGCAAATGGGTCATCATTTTGTGGAGCTTTATAATCATAATCAAAGTAATTAATCATTTCCTCAATTCGTACTGCGCCTTTGGGTGGCATTGTACCATTTTTTATAAATCGCCTAACATTACTGTAAGCCGCTTCATCCACATCAATTGAGAATGTTGAATGCGGATTTTGATTTGATGACAGAAAATCATTCTCCACAATATTGTCATAATCTTCTGTATCGAATTCTTGATTTGTTTTTTGCATGGCTGCAGCAGAATCTGCACTTAATGATTGTAGTCTGGACAATTGTTCGAAATCTTTTGAGCTGGTGCTTCTATAAATATTATCGCATGAAGCAAATAGTAACAATAGCATTACACTCCTGTAAAAGGTTTTTAACTTAAACATAAAATTGATTTTAGAATTAATAATAGAATACAGGATGCATCCTTACCATAATGCACAAATCAATTAATAGGTAACCTTTACCAAATGTTAAATGAAACAGAAAGCATTTTATTTGCCCGCTGAATACGCAGATGTCGCAGAAAAAAAATATTTTTTGAGTTTAGGAAAGATAAAAACCAGCAGAGTACAAAGTTCCACCTTCAGGGAGCGGAGGGGGTTTCCGCCATCTCCATCACCAACTTCCACTCTTCTTCTTTTACTGTTTGCACACTTAACCTTCCCAATCTTACCAAATCCATATTCACAAGGCGTTTATCTTTTTTAAGCAACTCTAAGGATACGGCATTTTTTAATTTGCGTACCGGTTTCAAATCAACCGCTACCCATCTTTCATCTTCTGTTGTAGGATCTTGATAGGCCTCTTTTAAAACTTTTGCAATACCAACAATTTCTACGCCTTCGTTGCTGTGATAATATAAAACTTCATCACCTTTTTGCATAGCCCGTAAATTAATTCTTGCAGCATAATTACGTACACCGCTCCAAACGGTTTGTTTGTCTTTTACAAATTGATCCCAACTGTATACCGAAGGTTCCGATTTTACTAACCAATAAGCCATAATAATTGAAAATGAAAATTTAATGATGAATAAGTGCTGTTGTATTCAAAAATATAGAATTATAGCCACAAAATAAATAGTACATAAATCGTTACTAATCAAATTTTACAATAGTTAAAACCATTTAACAACATATGCCGTATGTAACCCATGAGGCATTCTTGTTTCATTTTCTCAAAAAAAATAAATTTTAAAAAGCATGATTTCAAAATTAACTAAAACCACCCTTCCGGTTTTAATGCTGATGTTGTTTTACAATACATCATTTGCACAATCCGGAAAAGAAAACCCCATCACCACTGCTGTACCTTTTTTAAGATTGGCTGCTGATGCCAGAACAAGCGGTATGGGAGATGTAGGTGTAGCAACAAGCCCCGATGCCAACTCCATGTTTTACAACGGAAGTAAAATGGCATTTAACGATGCTAAATCTGGCATTGGAATTACTTATACTCCATGGCTTAGCGAACTGGATGTAAAAAATTTATACCAAATTTCTTTATCCAGTTTTTACAAACTGAGCGATAAAGAAGCGATAAGTTTTGGTGTTCGCAATTTTAGCATGGGTACTTTTACTACCACAGATAATTTAGGCCAGGAGATGGGAACTTTTAAACCACGTGATATTGCCGTGGAAGCAGGTTACTCCCGTAAACTTTCCGAAAAAATGGGTGTAGGTATTGGTGTAAGGTATATCGGCAGCAGGTTATCCGATAACAGTACCAACAGTAATTACAAAAATGGCAACACTGTTGCTGCCGACATTTCTACTTTTTACATGAACAAGAACTGGAATTTTGGTGCGGCTATCACCAACCTTGGCGGCAAAATAAATTATGGCGGTACTTCTGGTTATATTCCTGCTAACCTTGCATTGGGTGCAGCTTATAACAAAAAATTTAATGAAGAAAACAAAATTTCTTTTGCTTTAGACATTAATAAATTAATGGTGCCAACTCCTCCCGACCCTAACAATGCCACTGAGGTAATGGAGTATGAAAACAAAGGCGTGGTGAACAGCTGGTTCAGTTCTTTTGGAGATGCACCTGATGGCTTCAGCGAAGAAATTAAAGAATTTCAATTAGGCTTTGGTACAGAATATTCTTTTAAAGACCAGTTTATGCTGCGGGCCGGTTATTTTACCGAAAGCAAATTAAAAGGCAACAGAAATTATTTAACTGTAGGCGCAGGTGTACAATATAAAGTAGCTGGTTTAAATTTTAGTTACCTGGTACCAACCGGTAACAATACCAACAACAATGCTTTAAAAAATACCATCAGGCTTTCGCTTTTATTTGATTTTAATGCTGCTAACTCCACTAAATAATAAAACTAAAATAAATAATAATGAAAAAAACATTTTACAAAACAAAGCATTTGGTATTGATGCTGGCTTTGCTAACCGGCAGCCTTATCACCAACGCATCAAGCCACAGGGAAGCGCCGTTAATCAGTAACGATCCTTTGGCTGATAATACCGATGTATATGCATTCCGCAGCCCCGACGATCCGAATACGGTTACTATTATTGCCAATTATATTCCATTTCAATTACCTGAGGGCGGACCAAACTATTATAATTTTGGTACCAACATCCGGTATGAAATTCATATAAAAAATAAAACAACCACCACTACGGATGATATATTATACCGTTTTACTTTTTCGCAAATAAATCAGGACCCTACAACGTTTTTTAATATTCGTTTAGGGCAGCAAAATTTAAAAACAACTTACATCTGCGAAAAAAGTGTGAACGGTGGTGCATTTACAACTATTGTTACAAATGGTATTGTACCTCCTGCTAATATTGGTCCACGCTCTATCAACAGCACACCTGTAGGATTAGGCGCACCAAGTTATGATGCTTTAATTACAGCCGCAATTGCAAACGCCAGCAGCGGCGAGAGAGTTTTTTGTGGCCCGGTTGATGATCCTTTCTTTGTGGATTTAGCCGGTGCATTTGATGTGGGTAATTTTCGTCCGCAGGGCAACAGCACTAACCCAACTAAAGATGGTTTAGCAAGATTTAATATTCACAGTATTGCATTAAAAATACCCATCAATCTTTTACAAAAAGATGGTAAAACTGCTGCGCAGGCTACCAGTATTTTGGATGGTGATTATGTAATTGGTGTATGGGCCAGCGCAAGCAGGCAACAAATAAAAACTATTGATGGTAATGGTACAGTTGGATTTACTGGTCCATGGGTACAGGTTTCCCGTTTAGGAATGCCACTTACTAACGAAGCCATTATTCCTGTTGGCATGAAGGATAAATGGAATGCTACCACTCCTGCAAACGATCTTCAATTTGCACAATATTTTACCAATCCGGAATTGGCATTGTATATGGACGACTCACAATTTGGTGGAGCCGTACCTTCATTAAATGCTTTAAGAATACAAAATCATTCTTTAGGTGCTTATGATTTTAGAAACGGTAAAGCAGGTTTGTTTTCTTTAAAAGGATCGGCTGCAGTAAAAGGTACTGCTTTAGATGAAGCTGCTTTTGGAAGTGTATTGTTACCCAATAACAAAAGCCCCAGAGCTGTAGATATTTTACCAATCTTTTTTACAGGTGTACCCAACCTTGCGCCTTATCAATTAGCAACAGGCAAAGGTGGTAATCCACTGGCACCAGGTAAACCTTTCATCAATAATTTTTTACCAACATTGGGTGATATGCTTCGTTTAAACATGGCGGTACCTCCTACACCACGTAACGATCCAAAATTCAGCAGCCTGGGTATTGTAAATGCAGCAGTGCTTGGCCTTACCGATCCGGCTTATAATGGTGGTACTTCTTTACAGTTTATTCCTAACATGGATGGTTTTCCTAACGGAAGAAGATTAGAAGATGATGTAACCACTATCGAATTACAGGCAGTAGGCGGTGTAGCTTTAGCAGCAATTGGTTTATGGTATGATGATTATAAATTGGATGGCAGCAGCCCGGTAACAACCAACCTGGTTAATGTACTGAGTTTTACTGCAGGCCCTACAAAAAACGACACCACTTTTAAAGCAGCATTTCCATATGTACAAACACCATGGAGAGGCTTTGATTACACATTACAACCAAGGTTTTAACCGAAAATTTAAATCATTATAAATAAAAAATAGTATGAAACAATATTTAAAAATACTTACTGCCCTTTTGCTTTGCACCACTGCATTTGCAATGCATGCAGCTGCATCAAGCCACAGGGAGGCGCCATTAATCAGTAACGATCCGCTGGCGGATAATACAGACGTATATGCTTTTCGCAGTCCGGCCGATAGCAGCAAAATAATTTTAATTGCCAACTACATTCCTTTTGAGCATCCGGCCGGCGGCCCCAACTGGTATACTTTTGGAGAAAACATCCGTTACGAAATTCATGTTGATAACAACACTGCTACAACAGGTGATGATATTATTTATCGTTTTACATTCAGGCAGGTAAATGAAGATCCTACAACGTTTTTCAACATTCGTTTAGGTAAACAAAACCTAAAAACCACTTACATGTGCGAAAGAAGCACCAATGGTGGTGCAGCATTTACTACAATTGTTGCAAATGGTATTGTGCCACCAAATAATATTGGCCCACGCTCAATAGAAAATGCAACCGTAGGTTTAGGTGCAACAGATTATAATGCTTTGATGACTGCAGCAATTGCAACAGCTACAAGCGGCGAAAAAGTTTTTTGCGGTCCTGTAGATGATCCTTTCTTTGTTGATTTGGGTGGCGCATTTGATGCCGGTGGATTTCGTGTACCGGGCAGAGATGGATTGGCTAAATTTAATTGCCACACTATTTCTATCGAAGTGCCGATTACTACTTTACAAAAAACAGGTAAATCAACAGCACAGGCTACCAGTATTTTAGATGCAGATTTTGTAATTGGTGTTTACGCCAATGCAAGCAGGCAGGCTATTACTACACTAAGTACAGCTGGTGATAAACCAACAAGTGCTGGTGCCTGGATACAGGTATCAAGATTAGGTATGCCTTTAACCAATGAAGCAGTTATTGCAATTGGTACAAAAGATAAATGGAATGCAACTTCGCCTGCAAACGACGGACAGTTTGTTCCTTTCTTTAAAAATCCTGAGCTGGCATTGTATATGGACGATTCTCAATTTGGTGGTGCTGTTCCCGGCCTTGCAAAATTAAGAGTACAGTCAAGATCATTAGGTGCTTTTGATTTTAGAAATGGTAAGCCAGGATTATTTCCTTTAAAAGGTTCTCCTGCAGTTGCAGGTACAGCTTTGGATGATGCCATTTTTGGAACCATTTTATTACCGGATGCCATGAGCCCCAGAGCGGTTGATATTTTACCTATTTTTTATACCGGTGTTCCTAACCTGCGTCCATATCAATTGGCAACAGGTAAAGGAGGTAACCCATTAGCTGCCGGTAAACCTTTTATCAATAACTTTTTACCAACCCTTGGTGATTATTTAAGATTGAATATGGCAGTACCCGTTACGCCACGTAACAGTGCCGACTTTAGTAGTTTAGGTATTGTGCAGGCAGCAGTTTTAGGTTTAACCGATGCAAGGTTTAATGCAAATGCAAACCTGCAATTTATTCCAAACATGGATGGTTTTCCTAATGGCAGAAGATTAGAAGATGACGTTACTACCATTGAATTACAGGCTGTAGGCGGTGTAGCATTAGCAGCAATTGGTTTGTGGTACGATGATTTTGTACCAGGCGGAAGCCCGGTTACTCCTCAATTATTGAATACACTTACTTTTCATGCAGGAGTTACCAGAAACGATACCACTTTTAAAAATGTATTTCCTTTTGTGCAAACACCATGGAGAGGTTTTACAGGTGCATCGTACACAGGGCCTAAAAGCAATGTATTTAATTTAGGAATTGGTGCCGAGCCGGTAGCACTTTCTGCTTTCCCAAGCCCATTCCGTACTAATACTACTTTCCATTATAAAGTAACAACAGATGCATCAAATGTGCGTATTGATATTACTGATGCATTGGGCAGAAAAATTGCGACCATTGATGAAGGCAGCCGTACCAAAGGCGATTATTATATCCAGTTTAGTAAAGCCAACCTGGCACCAGGTGCTTACTATGCAAGGCTTTATGCTGATGGAATAAAATCTGCTACCATCGGAATTATAAAAACAAACTAATACCGCATACAAACAGATTTTTAAAAGGAGAACCATGGTTCTCCTTTTTTCGTATCTGTTAAAAACAACTTAAAATGAAAAAGACTTTAACCCCTCTCCCATTTTTAGCTGCAATTTTTTTATTGGCCACCCTTTTAACCAACTTAACCAGTTGCAGTAACAGCGAAGGCAAATTAAAAGAATACATCAGCGAACAAAACCCAATGGACATTCCGGAACTATTAGAACGCCAGGGCGAACTGGCCGGCGCATCCGAATGGACCCGTACCAAAGAAAAAGTTACTGAACTTAAAACTAAACTTGTTGCTAAACCCAATGATGTAAAAACACGTTTACAAATTGCCACCATTTTTATCAGCGAACAAAGAATTACCGGCGAGCATCATTTTTATTATCCTGCCATCGAAAAAATTTTAAATGGTGTTTTAAGTATTGATCCTAAAAATTTTGAGGCCAATGTTTACAAAGCCTCCTTACGCATGAGCCAGCATCAGTTTGCAGATGCAAAAAAAATTGCTGAAGAAGCAAGAGCCATCAACCCGGATAACGCTTACGTGTATGGTATTTTAACCGATGCAAATGTAGAGCTGGGTAATTATGAAGAAGCCGTAGCCATGTCGGATAAAATGCAGGCAATGAAACCGTCTTTAGAAGCTTACAGCAGGGCAAGTTACTTGCGTGAAATTTATGGTGATTTTAATGGCGCAATTGCTGCAATGAAATTGGCCGTACAGGCAGGTTTACCCGGCAGCGAACCACAAAGCTGGAGCATGAATGTATTGGGCGACCTGTATTACAATACCGGAAAACTTGATGAAGCCGAAAAAGCTTTTGAAACCAATTTGCAAATGCGCCCAAGTTATGCACCAAGCATGGCAGGCCTTGCAAAAGTATTGGCTAAAAAGAAAAATTATACCAGGGCTATTGCATTATTAGATTCTGCCAATGCTATTATGCCACAGTCTTCTTTTGATGAACAGATTGCTGATGTTTACACAGAAATGGGTGACACCAAAAAAGCCATGGATAAACATACGGCTGTTCAAAAGCTTTTAATAACTGATGCCAACAGCAATCACCATTCCGTATCGCTTGAGTTAGCCAAAAGTTTTGCAAAAACAAACCAGTGGGACAGTGCAAAAAAATATGCCACGATGGAATACAACATCCGTCCTAAAAATATTGATGTTAACAACGAGCTGGCATGGATTGCTTATAATCAAAATGATTTTGTAAAAGCAAAGGAATATTTAAAAGCGGCTTTAAGCACTGGTAGTAAAAATCCGGAATTAATGCAAAGAGCTGCATCAATTAATTCTAAATAGTTGTACATTTTTTGTAAGCACAGGTAAAATGAAAAAGCTACTGTTATCTATTCTCCTGATGTGCTATACAATAGTTATGTTCAAGCCTGTGCTTCCTTTTATTGCTGATTGCATTAGCCATGCTTTTTTTTATACACAGCATATGGCTACTGTACATTACGAAAACGGAAAGTACCATGTACATTACGAAGCGGCAAAAAATATTAAAGAAGATGCAGCTGGTAAAACGCCTGCATCTTCTTCTTCAAAAAAAGATACTGCGCCAACAGAATATATGTATATGGCAGCAACCCAGGCTAACGTTGTAATGCAGAATTTTTCCAAACCCTATACATCCTCCATTGCAACTGGTTTAAAAACCGGAATTTCAAAAAACAATTATCCACCACCCCGTATTTAGATAGATTTATTTATAGCAACCTCAACGCATTTCCAAACAGGCTTTGCATTCAGGCTATGCCATCAATTATTAATTTATCTAAAAGAAAATTATGAAGTTTTCGCACGGGTACCATTATTTTATTACCGTAGCATTTCTGTTTATATTTTTAGTAAGTGCCAATGCTCAGGGTATTATTAAAGGTAAAGTGGTGGATGCCACAAGCAGGCAACCTTTAGCCAGCGCCACAATAAATATTGCAGGTAACCTAAAATTAAAAGCTACTGCAGATGAGTGGGGAAATTTTATTTTGGCCACTTTAAATGAACAGGAAACAATTACTATTTCTCATATTGGTTATAAAACATTTACTGTAACAGTTGATAGGGAAAATATTGCACTGGTACAGCTACAACCGGATGCTGTACAATTGGATGATGTAAACTTACTGGCAGCGGGTGCAGCAAAATTTAGTTCGCTTGCAAAAATTGACCTTGCAATAAATCCTGTAAAAAGCACACAAGATTTATTGCGGATAGTACCCGGATTATTTATTGCCCAACATGCCGGTGGTGGTAAAGCCGAACAGATTTTTTTACGGGGGTTTAATGTGGACCATGGTACAGATGTAGCCGTAAGTGTAGATGGCATGCCGGTAAATATGGTGAGTCATGCGCACGGCCAGGGTTACGCAGATGCTCATTTTATTATACCTGAAACCATTAATAATATTGACTTTGGAGCAGGCCCTTATTATGCACAACAGGGCAATTTAAATACGGCAGGCTATGTTGCGTTTGCTACTTATAAAAATATTGCTAAAAGTTTAGTGCAAACCGAAGTGGGAAATTTTAGCAGCTTTCGTACACTTACTATGATTGATCTTATAAAAAATAACAAAGACAAACAGAGCGCTTATTTTGCCGGAGAATTTAATTACACCAACGGACCAACTGAAAACAAACAACAGTTTAACCGCATTAATTTATTTAGTAAATATAATATTGCAGTAAACACCAAAAGCAATGTTACTTTTTCAGCTTCGGCATTTAAAAGTAAATGGAATGCCAGCGGACAAATACCCGGCCGGGCAGTTGAAAATGGAATGATTACAAGGTTTGGCAGCATCGACCCATCCGAAGGTGGAAATACCGAGCGGTACAATGCTACTGTAATTTATACCCATCAGCGTAACAATGGCGGCACATTACAAAGCCAGCTATTTTATAACCGGTATAAATTTAATCTCTTTTCAAATTTTACTTTTTTTTTAAACGACCGGGTTAATGGAGATGGTATTTTACAAGCAGAGCAACGCAATATTTTTGGATGGTCCACTACTTATAAAGATAAACATTTTTTTAAAAACATTACGGTAACTTCCAGCGGTGGTATTGGTATAAGAAACGATGCTACCAGTAACAGCCGTTTAGCCTACCAGGTAAAAAGAACAGTTTTAAACAATATAATGTTAGGTAATATTAATGAATTAAACGCTTATGCTTATACGCAGCAGCAGGCAACATTTAATAAATGGGTTATAGATGCCGGTGTTAGATTTGATTATTTTTATTTTGGTTACAAAAATAAAATAACTGCAGCACCATTACCACCACAGCGCAAATCAATTGTAAGCCCCAAAATAAATGTACAATACAATCTAAATAAAGCCGTGCAGCTATATGCAAAGGCCGGCAAAGGTTTTCACAGCAACGATACCCGGGTGGTTGTTGCAAACGATGGTAAAGAAATTTTACCGGCTGCATATGGTGCCGACCTTGGTATAATTATTAAACCTGTAAAAAAATTACTTTTAAATATTGCTGTTTGGAATTTATATTTAAACCAGGAATTTGTGTACGTAGGCGATGCCGGTATAGTAGAACCCAGTGGTAAAACAAAACGACGGGGACTGGACATTGTGGCCCGATACCAGTTTGCAAAAAATTTATTTGCTAACGCCAATATTAATGTTACTAAACCAAGGGCAAGGGGCCAAGTAAAAGGGCAGAATTATATTCCGCTGGCACCAACCGCAACCAGCATTGGTGGTGTGTATTATAAAAAGCCAACAGGTTTTAACGGTGGCATCAATTACCGGTATATAAAAAACAGGCCTGCTAACGAAACCAATACCATAATTGCTAAAGGATATTTTTTGGTGGATGCAGCTGTAAATTATACTGCTAAAAAATATGAGATAGCATTTTCGGTAGAAAATATATTTAATGTAAATTGGAACGAAGCACAATTTGCCACAGAAAGCAGGTTGATGAATGAGCCTGCAGCCATTACAGAATTACATTTTACACCCGGCACGCCATTGTTTGCAAAAATTAAGCTGGCCGTATTTTTTTAAAAAAAGTTAATCGTAAAAATGAATAATAATATTTATCGCCAGCAATACCGCATCATTGGTTTTATGTTGCTGATGTTTTTAGTTTGCCAAAATGTTTTAGCACATGATGCAGACAGCTTGTCTAAATTAAACAAAACCGATGTGGCCCTTATTTACCTGCAATTGGGTTTTACACATATTTTGCCTTTAGGTTTAGATCATATTTTATTTGTGCTGAGTTTATTTTTATTAAGTCCTAAATTAAAACCGGTATTGTGGCAGGCTACTGCATTTACAGTTGCGCACACCATTACCTTAGGCCTGGCAATGTATAAAATAATTAAACCTCCGGTAAATATTGTAGAACCAATAATAGCTTTATCCATTTTATATGTGGCGTTAGAAAATATTTTTTCTTCAAAGCTTAGGGCCAGCCGCATTGGTGTGGTATTTTTATTTGGGTTGATACACGGAATGGGCTTTGCCAGTGTATTAACAGAATTGGGACTTCCTCAAAATGCCTATTTCAGTTCTTTAATAATGTTTAACCTTGGTGTAGAACTGGGACAGGTAACTGTGATACTGGCTGCATTTTTTTTACTTGGAAAAATTTTTGGCAGTAAACCCTACTATCATAATCGGATTGTAATTCCTCTTTCAGTTTTAATTGCTGTTATAGCAATCTATTGGGCCATTGAGCGTATTTTCTTCTTGCCAAAATTCGATAATTTCTTGTAGAAAACAATGCTCAAACAGCGTAAGAGATTACTCAAAAAAAGGAGCGATTTTATCCCTTACCTGCAAGCCTTTTTACTTATGAACATGCGACCGTAACGCTGCAACCCCAAAAAGATAGCTCACCGGAACTTTACTTAGTTATAAAAATATAATAAAACAATTGTTGCTGCAGTGTGTAATGTTTCTGCAACGCAGTGTGACAAAGGGTTTTAGCAGGATGTAAGTGTTATTATAATTTACACCTGCGTTTATATTTCAAGTAAGCAGGCATCTTGTATAGTGAAATTATTTTTACATCTCCTGTTATACAGCCCATAAAAAAATTGCAGATGGCATTACTATTGATAATTGTAATGGTAGCAGATTATTGATCAGCAGGTTTGGCAATTTGAAAATATATGGAGTGTATAACAAATGTATCTTCTTATCTTTTTTTTAACATAATTAATCTAAACCGCTAAAATAAAAATATCGTAACTCAAAAGAAAACAAATAAATTTCATCAGTAATAAAAAATAAAATTATGCTAAGTACACTCAATTCCATTATGTTATTCTCTATGCCGGGCGGAGGTGAGCTGATCCTCATCATTGCTGTAGTGCTGTTATTATTTGGAGGTAAAAAAATTCCAGAATTAATGAAAGGCCTTGGTAAAGGCATGAGGGAATTTAAAGATGCCAAAGAAAATCTTACCGGCGAATTAGAAAAAGGCATGCAGGTTAAAGAAAATAATACTATACCATCTACCGGTGCAACAGCACCAGTGATGCCCTAAATAAAAGCCCGTAATAAAAAATTACGGGTTTTTTATTTTCTCAATTTACGCTCTTCTCTCCCTCTTTCCCGCAATTATTGTTTATAGTAAATCATCAGGTAAAAAAATTTTATCCTGTTTAAATTTTTTATACATTTTAAAAATAACATCATGAAAAAAACAATTTATCCCCCACCCCAGGAGAATGCAAAAGCGATCTCTGATTTTGGGATGCAGCGTAGAAATATGCTTAAATTTTTTGGCGCCTCTGCAGCAGTAATTACTATTGGCAGTGCCTGCGATAAAGACGACAACCCCAGTAATGGCGGCGTTAATTTAGGCAGCGGCGATGTAGGCATTTTAAATTATGCTTATGCACTGGAACAACTGGAAGCAGCATTTTATGTAAGAGTAGTTGCGGCACCGTACTCCGGTATCACTTCTTTAGAATCTGAATTTCTAACGGATATACGTAATCATGAAGTTGCCCACCGTGAATTTTTTAAAGCAGCAATAACTGCAGCAGCAGCATCATCAATTATTCCTGATTTGGAAGTTGATTTTTCTTCAATTGATTTTACCAGCCGTGCCAGTGTATTGGGCGCTGCAAAAGCATTTGAAGATTTAGGTGTTACTGCATATAACGGTGCAGGTAAATTAATTTCTACCACCGGTAATGGCCCAACATATCTTACGCTTGCAGGCAAAATTGTTTCTGTAGAAGCAAGACATGCAGCTATGATTGCTGATCTTTTAAGTAATGGAACATTTGCCAACACCACCGATGCAAACGGATTGGATATGGCACGTACACCATCAGAAGTGTTAGCCATTGCAGGTACGTACATCAAAACAAAAATTGACGCAAGTAATTTACCATCTTAAAAATAACAATCATGAACTTACAAAATATAATAACCGAAATAGAAAAAGTAGACCCAGAGGTTTACGAAAGGTTTGACAGCAGGAGAAAGGCGATGAAAAGTTTTGCAAACCTGTCGGGCAAAATTGCTTTAGCAGCAATACCCATGGCAGTGGCATCAATGTTCACCAAAGCCTATGGCCAAACACCCGCTGATGTAAACGCTGTTTTAAATTTTGCTTTAACGCTTGAATATTTAGAAGCAGAATTTTATACCAATATTGTTGGCTCACCGGGTTACCTTACTGCACCTGCTGTTGCGCAGGCAGCACTAACAAAAATTCGTGACGATGAAAACAAACACGTTACTTTTTTAAGAACTGTTTTAGGTACTGCAGCAGTTGCAAAACCAAATTTTGATTTTACTGCAGGTAATGGTTCTGGTACAGGTCCGTTTGCAGGTTACTTAGCTAATTATAATATTCAGTTAGCTATGGCACAAACTTTTGAAGACACCGGTGTTAGAGCTTACAAAGGCCAGGCACCAAATCTTCAATCTAATAAAACCGTGCTTACCGCTGCATTAAATATTCATTCAGTAGAGGCACGCCACGCTGCACACATCAGGTATATGCGTCGTTTGGTTGATGCTGCAATACCGGCATCGCAAAAACCATTAAAGCCATGGATTACTTTAAATTACAGTGGCATTGATTATGCGCCAGGTAATGCGGCTATCCAGCTTAGTTATAATGGAGAAGAAGTTACCACGCAGGCAGGTGTAAACATTGTGGGTTTAGGCGGAAGCTTTAATACAGCATCAGCTGCATCTGAAGGTTTTGACGAACCATTAACAATGGCACAGGTTTTAACTATTGTTGATCCGTTTATTGTATAAATACAAATACAGTTCAGGCAAAAAATAAAATTGTCCACCCGTTAAAAGCGGGTGGGCATTTTTTTGTTGCATAAAATCTTTATTCAGAAAAATAAAAACGAATTATTCCCACCCACTCGCCAGCACATCTGCAATATGCATTGTTTTAAGAGGGAGATTTTTTCCTTTGATATAACCATCAAGGTGCATTAAACAACTGAGGTCGGTGGAGATAATAATTTCGGCTTTTGTTTCAGCAGCATTAATTACTTTTTGATCGGCCATACCAATAGAGATGGCTTCAAACTTTACGGCAAAGCTGCCACCAAAGCCGCAGCAGGTTTCCACATCATTCATTTCGGTAAGTTGCAATCCTTTTACATGCGATAATAATTTTCGTGGAGCTTCTTTTATTTTACATTCCCGTAAAGCCGCACAACTGTCGTGGTAAGTTGCTGTTGCATTTAATACCGCACCAAAATTTTCTATCTTCAATACATCAGTTAAAAACTCAGTGAATTCGTAAATGCGTTTGCT